>DASVQP010000105.1 GCA_036389135.1 Longimicrobium sp. | reverse complement strand
CAAGCGACAACAGGGTAACGGGTTAACCCACCTGAGGCCGCTCCAGGCGCGTTGTACATGCGCCCGGGGCGGCTTTGTTGCATCTCCATCTAACACAAGCAGTTACGCGCGCGTGTCAGCAGGCGCTGTCGAACCCCTACTCTGAGATTCATGGTTTTGTCAGGTCCAGGGGAACGCGGCCCGGAGGCCTGTTCACGGATTCGGCGGAGGGAAGAGAGGTCTCTCGCCAGGTCATCGAAGGCGTGCTGCCCTCGCACGGTCGTGGTGGATGCGCCGCACGATCACGGCATGGGGGGGTGGTCAGCCCCTCAGCTGCTCTCCGCACCCGGGGCAGCGTACGCGTCCGGGTTTCTCGCGGCCGTTCGACTGAAGCGTGCGTTCCGCCTTTTCGCCGCAGGCACACTCGTAGACCTGCACCCGGTACTTTGGAGCGCGTCCGACGACCGCGCCGGTCGACGTGATCTGCTTCCCGCCACGCTGCTCCACGCGTATGCGCAGACAAGCCGGGGGCGGTTCCGCCGGGATTCTCAACTTCGTGCGGCCGCGAAGGTTCCTGCCGGGATCGGGTGCGTGTGGGTCACGTTGCCGCCCCGGCGTCGACGCGATCGTCCGGCCGCGGATCCAGAGCTGCGGACCCTGCCCGTGCAAGCGCGCGCAGGGCCGAGGAGAATGCCTTGACGTTCAGAGGCGGCCGCCCGCGATGGAGCGTGCCCCACGCGAGCAGGTAGCTGCGAAGGAGCCCGCAGCACGCGCGGTACAGGTCTCCAGCGGCCTTCATCTGGCTCGCGTGGGAAACCGCGGCCGGGTCGGCGATCCCGTGGGTGTCCCAGCACGTGACCGAACCGACGTGGCCGCGCCCGTCACGCGTGTGCAGGTCGATGACGTAGTAGTCGCCGTGTTCCCCCTCCACCGCGGCGAGCGATGGAAGGGCGTCCCTCGGTCCGCCCGCGAGCGCTGTGACGAGGGCAGAGAAGGTCGCGTGGTCCGGACACCACGCGCAGACGAGATCGGTGCGCAGCAGGATCTGGAGGGTGTGACGGTCCCCCGGATCGGCGTCGGTGGTGAGCACGATGGAACCGCCCAGCGCGTTGACGGCGCCCAGCATGGCCTCCGCCCGCGCATCTAGGATGGCCAGGCACTCGTCGCGCGAAGGAAGCGCGCTGTCGAAGCCGTTCCTCTCCGCCCGGAACATCAGCTCGATCACCGGACCGAACCACTTCGCTCCGTTGTAGAGGACGGCGTAGCCGGTCAGGACATCGCCCAGCCCGGTGCGGACGACGTCCTCGGCGTTTCGTGCGATCTCCTCGGCGGTGAGGGGGTAGAACTGCCCCACCCACTCACCTCCCAGCAGCCCGAGGCCGGCGAGCAGCGCGGCGTCGCCGTGCGCGATCTCGCACGAGTGGTTGGTGAGGAAGACCGGCCGCTCCAGCTGGGCCGAGCGGAGGTCCGAATCGAGCGGCCCCTCCCCCTGAAAGCGGAGGAGGGGCGGAACGGACATGCCGTTGCGCATTGGTGGTTTGGTGGTCGCAAGTGGAAGTTGCGGTCGGTACAGCCGGAGCCGCCGCGCCTTTTTTCTTTCCGGGGGTTTCCTTCAGGCCGGGGGGGGGGAGGGGTTCAGCGTTCACGCGGCTTCACGCAGGAGAGCGAGCTGGTCGGGATCGTTTCGCGGGAGTCGTCGTATGGCCCTGCGGATGTGGCCCGCGTAGACGGAAACGGCGCGCCAGTACACAGCCATCGGGCCCTTTCTCGACCGCCAGCTTTGCTCGGCCCGGTGCGCTGCCTCCGTGTGAATCTCGTTCAGGAGAGGTCCGCGAGCGCGTCCAGCACCGCGGGATGGAAGGTGGCGAACTTGCGAAAGGCCGTCATGCCGAGGATCGGATTCCGTACTTCGGCCCGGGACGCTCTCGCCGGCTGAGGGGCGGCGCGGGTCACGGGAACGTCTCGTCGTGGTCGACCGCGAAGCGGTGCTGCACCGGCAGGGACACGAGGCTGAGGCCGTGCGCGGCCCAGTGGTCCCACGGAATGTGCTCGATGGCGTCGCCCCAGTTCGGACCGTAGGGCTCAGTCCACGCCGCGCTCTCACGCCAGGCCCGTACGGCGTCACGTAACGCGGACTCGACGTCCGCCGTCCCCTCGCGGACGAGGAACAGGAACGCCCCCGCGACGCCGTCGCTGAGCCGGAGGCCCGGGGTGCAGTAGCTGATGCTCGCCAGTTCCCAGCCCGCCGGGATCGCGAGATGGGCTGCCGGAGCTGCGTTGTCAGGGGTCATTGGCCGCCTTGCGGAGGTGGTCGCGGGAACGAGGTGCCTGACCCGTTCGGGCCTGCGCTCACCTCTTTTCTTCCCTGGGATTTTCTCCGCGGTGACGAGGTGCGGTTCAACTGAACAGGGAGAGCGCGAGGTCCGCCGGCTGGGCGACCGGCAGTGGCGCCGCCACCGCGCAGGGTGGCGCGCAGGGCGCTGCTGCAACGCGTCCGCGGCGCGGGAGCCCGCGCCAGGTCCAGGAGCGCCTCCTCCCAGAGGGGCACGTCTGGGATGTCTCCGCCGGGGTCGGGGATGCGGAGCAACGCCCGCACGTGGCGGAGGAGTTCGGGGCCTCGGAATGTGTGGCGCCACTCAGTCCGGGAGACCTTGCGGCCCGAGTCGAGAGGAATCGGAGGAGACAGGGGACTTGAGTTCTCGGTGGGCGCTAGGAACAAAGACGTGGGCCGGGAGGCGAATGCCCACCGGCCCACGTTTTATACAGCAGCGGCTAACAATCCTGAAACCAGCAATCGGACCAAGTAGCGCGTGTGGACCCCGGCGGGCGCCCGGTGAGGCAGCACAGCCACGTCGCCCGTCCGCAGCGCCTGCTCCGCGGCGCTGTCGCCCGCCATCGCCACCTTCAGCTCGGTCGACGCGTTGAGCGCCGGCTAGTACTCGTAAACCCCGAAGGCCTGGGGGACGATCCTCGTGCCCGAGACGTACGTGGTCCCCTTGCACACGAGCTGAGCGGAGTCGCTGCCGTCGAACTGTGTCGTCCTGGACGCCCCGAACGAGTTTGTCAAAGTGCCTATGGCGTCGTTCGCCGAGCTGTTGGCCGAGGTGTAGAACATCAGGATCTCGTGCCGGCCGTTCCCGTCGGCGTCACGCGTACCGGCGTACGTCCTGGAGTTCAGCTCGTTAGGGCGTGACCCACCGGGGGCGAGGGTGACCACTGCAGTCCCGTACGAGGACAGGTGGGAGCGGACGGACGAGTAAGAAACCGAGCCGAGGTTGTACGCGCGAATCTGTGCATAACTCCCGTTAAGGATGAGCACGTCCTTCGCGGAGGCCATCCCGAGGGGGGCGCCGCCGGCTGTGAGGAGCGTGCCAGAGTGCTTGAGGGGGAAGGAAAGCTCCCTCGAGCCGGTCCCGTCCGGGTATCCCCTGAAGAACGCCCCGTTGACCGCGCAGAATCGGCCCGACCGGCTCATCTGGTCCCACCAGCCGCGAACAGTCCATCGTGAGAAAGACGGGGAAGGGTTGCGCGTTGACACGGAGGACGTGGGGGCGGCTAAGCTGACCACCCTGGCTCCGCGCGAGAGGTCGATGACCTGGACGTAGTCAGTCACTTTCGACCCACCGCGCGTGACCGTCCGCTTGCAGAGGATTACGGCGTTCCCAATGAGGGGAGCAGTCCAGCCGCTCGGGCACTTTGCGGCGGCTGAGACTGAGGCCTGGACGGCAGGAGGGGCGGCTTTGTCCTCGGGCGCCGTAAGCGGGTCCTCTGAGCACCCGGCCGAAGCCGCGGAGATGCACAGGGCGCAAGCTGCCAAAGCAAAGTGGCGCATAATGCTCCTAGATGGAAAGAGGTGAAGGAAGTTGGGTCAAGTTTCACAGACCCGGTTCTCTTCACGCTTTCTTCTTCGGTGCATGACAAGTATACACGCAATTAGAAGTAAAAGGAACACATTGTTTTGTGACCACTCCTTAGCGTCCTTAAGTATATTACATATTTTCGGGTAGTGAGAAAGCATGCCGCAAACGCCGGGGCGCGATGAACCCTTTTTTATCTCTAGGGGCGCAGCGGGTCACAACAGCGTCAACTGCTCGTCCGGGTCCTCCGGTGACGGCGCGAGCCCGAGCGAGGCGCTGGGTGCCGGGCGCCTGCCCCGGTCCGTGCCTGCCTCGATCGAAAGCAGTCGACGCGCGGCTCGTAGGAGTGCCGACTTTCCGATCCGGCGCGTCGCTGATTCCCTCGGGCGACCGTCGGGATCCGTCTGCTCCGTGATCTCCACGCGCGGTCCTCGGCAGTCGAAGTAGAAGCCCACCGGCCCGCGCCAGAATCCCAGCGTGGTCATCTCGTCCGGATCGTCGGACGGCCCGCCCATCTCCTGAACGATGGCGGACTGCAGCTCCCGGTCGCTCATCGCCCCGCGGAGGGCCCTCCGGCACTCCCAGCGCTCGTCCGCGCCCTCGAACGGGTGAAGCGAGATCCAGAGGACACGGTCGGTCGTCAGGTCGGCTTCAGCGATCCGGTACTTTCCGAGCAGCGACATCCGGCCCGATCCCGTGCTCCGGGAGACGCGGGCGCCGGTCAGCACCTCCCATGCAGCCAGCGCCACGCTTTCGGGTGTTCCGGGAACAGGTCCGACCGGGAGTGAATCCGCCCCCCGGGTGCAGAACGGAGGGGGGACGTCAGGAGAAGACTCGTGGCTCATGCGGCGGCGAGGAGCTGGTGAACCGGCGCTTCGGGTACATCGAGCGCGCCGCGCGCGTGCTCGATCGGGATCACGCCGGGGATGTTGCGGATCTGGGAGAGCACGAGGGCCTGGGCGGTGCAAACTGGGACCGAATTGCCCACCTGCTTCGTCTGCTCCGCCTCTGTGCCGATGAACTCGTAGGTGCTCTCCGCTTCATCGAAGGAGTGCGCCCGCGCCAGCTCCCGGTTGCGCAACATCCGGAACGCCACGTCGATTTGCACCAGCACGCCGTCGACCCAGATGATCCGCCCCGCCGAGCGAGCCGGTGCGGCCACCGCGCCTCCCAGGCCCAGCTCGGGATCCGAGCGTTCCTCGGAGAGCAGCGTCAGCTGACGGCCTGCGTTGGCGCTGACGACGCCGACCTGGGAACCGCCTCCAGTGAGCGTGGGGACAGGGAGGGCGACGTGGCGCGGTACGGGCCCGCCGCCCGGGCGGCTGTGCCGCGGGCTGATGATGTACGACTCCAGCAGCCCGCATCCCGTCTTGCCCGTGACCGTCCAGATCGGGTCGGCCATCCCGCGGACGCACGACCCTCCGGCGCTCGCGTTGTCGAAGCGGAGTAGCAGGGGCACGACCAGCGCGCCCGCACCGTGGCTCGTGACCGCCGGGGCCGGGTGGTCGATCCGGTGCAGGCGAGGCGCCTGGCCGGCGCGCTCGACGAACTGCGGCACCAGGTACGACGTGATCGACGGCCGACACAGGCCGTAGCGCGCCTTCGTGGTGACTGCGCCGAGCGGATTGCACAGGGGGGCGGAGGCGTTCGGGCGGCCGAGATTGCTGCCGAAGAAGGCCGCAGTGTACGCCTCCACGGGGAGCGCGCCGCGCACGATCGGATCGAGCAGCGCGAGGCCCCGGCTTCCCGTCAGTCCCTGAACCGGCTCCCGGATGTCGCGGATACGCCGGGCGTAGTTGCCGCTCGGCCCATCTCCGTGGTTGACGGAAACCAGGTACTGGCTGAGGGCGAGGTATGCGGCGTGTGCCGTGACCGCCGGTGTCGGGTGATTGACGCTGCGGACGGTCGAACGTCCCTTCATCGATACCAGGGCAGGGATCGCGAGCGCGATCGCGCCCGCCGTAGCCACCGTCGGGACCGGCTTGCTCGTAGCCCGCGGAGCCCCGCAGGACTGCTGCGAGAGCGTGTAGGCATGGACGTGCGGGTTCGCGACCCACAGCCCGCCCCCGGTCCCGGTCAGGATGGGGGCTACGGGCTGGAGGACGCCCCGCGGCGCGTTCTCCGTCCTGTTCGCGCACGTGTACGCGAACAGCCCACCATCCCGCACCACCGCCTGCGACAGCGCGATGTGCTGTCCCCCGGCCGTCACTGCCGGGGCCGGGGCGCCCACCGGGCGGAAGGTGTTGGTCCCGTACATCATGACCAGGTACGGGTCAGGGGCGGCCGGGATGATGACGGACTCTTCCTCCCCCGGAAGCACGATCAGCTCGCCGGGATGGAAGACGACCTTGGCGGCCTCCGGCTCGACGCGCGCCGCCCCGTCCTCGGTCCACCGGAACGTGAGGAGAGGGCGCCGGGCCGGCCGGTCGAGGCCTGCCGCGTCCAGCAGCACCATCTCCATCTCGTCTTCGATCGCCGCTGCGAAGGCCGCGGCCCACGGTCCCGTGAACCGGTCTGTGCCCGCTTTCACGCGGCGCAGCGTGTTGTACGCGAGCGCCCGGAGCTGCTTCGGCGTCCCCTTCGGCGCCCGGTAGCCCTTCCTGCGCGGGCGACGGTTGAAGATGGAAGTTCCGCGGTCCTCCCAATCGATGATCTCGGCCGCGCCGCGCCACTTCAGGAGGCTGCGCCCTTCGTCGTCCACACCGCCGTGCTGCGAGTGGGACCGTGCCGGCCAGACGATGGGCTCGTCGTCCTTCCGCGCGATCATGAACCAGCGCTGGCGGCTCGTGGGATCGCCGTAGTCGGCGCAGGTCAGGACGCGCCACTCGACGCGGTACCCACGCCGCTCGATCTGCCGGATCCACTTGCGGAACAGCTTCCCCTTCTCAGCGGGAATCGGCTTGTTCGTAGCCGGATCGATCCGACACCAAAACCGGAACTCAGGTACGTTCTCGCATATCAGGACCCGCACGTCGATGGCGTCCAGCCAGCGGAGGATCGCCTTCGGGTCCATCCGCTTCTGATCGCTGTTCGGGCGGCCGCCGCGAGCGCGCGAGAAGAAGACACAGCTGGGGCTGCACAGCAGAACGTCGAGATACCGTTCCGGGACGATGTCCACCGGATTGGCTGCCTTGACATCCTCGATGTAGTGGCGGACGTGCGGGTGGTTGAGGTGATGCGTGGCGATGGCGACGGGCCAGTGGTTCACGGCCGCCATCACCGCCTCGAGCCCCAACTCGCGAAGCGCGCGCATGGCCCCGGTCGTGAAGCCGCCTGCGCCGCAGAACAGGTCGCAGAGAAGCAGCGTGCGCCGGATTCCCAACTTGTCGTAGGGCCCGACGATCCGGTCGAGCCACCCGGATACGTGCCCGAAACGGCGGCGCGGCGGCTGCGGCTTCGAGGGAGCCGCCCGCCGCCGCGCTCGCGGCCCCGGAAGGCGAATGCCGCCCGGGGCGCTGCTGTCGGCGATCGCGATCAAGAAGAGACGGCGGTAGGGGGGCGCGGCGGGCGGGGTGCTCGCCAATGCGGGACCTCGCCCTCGTTTTTCTCCCTTGGGGTTCCCGCCCGCCTGAACGCCGGGCCGCGGCGGTCGGCGCTATGCCGCGGCGCTGAACAGGTCGGGAGCGGTGGCTTCGATCCAGGCCGCGTGAAACAGGCGCGGCGCTTCTCGCGCACGACGCTCGGCGCCGTCACGAAGGACTCTTCAGGCCCTGTCGCGCAGGCGCGGCGGAGGGTGTGCCCCGCGGCGGCGGATCCCGCACTCTCGACTTCCCAATCCGTTCCCCATCAGCACCAGCGTTGCGCGGGCCGCCACCGGGTTCGGAATGCCGAGTTCGATCAGGGCGAGGAGCTTCCGGAAACGACGAAGCCCGCGCGGCCGGGTGGCCGCGCGGGCTATGTCGTTCTGTGCGTCAGGAGCGGCGTGCTATTCGTCGCTGTCGATCCGCTGGAGCGCCTGCAGGAGCCCGTCGAGCTCCATGTGGAGGTGGTCGTCGGCGGGCGGGAGGAGTTCGGCTCCCGCGCGGCTGAGGATATCGGCCTCCGGCGATCTCCGCTGAACGGGGTAGTACGCCCCGCGCAGCTCCCACACCTCGGGACACGCGCCAAGCCCCTCGGCAAAGGCACGCGCGCCTGCGACCGTCGCGGCGGTGAAGAGGAAACGCAGAGGATCGAAGGGTTCGACCGGCTCGGGGGCGAAGAGGTCGTCGTTGCCGGCCCGCGGGGGTGTGGCCATCATCATCATACGGGTGTGCACGGAGCCGTACCGGCAAGGGGTCCGACGATCAGCTCTGGCTCGTTCGCGAGCGTGTCGGCGAAGAGTGGATCCGCTCCCAAGAGCAGCGCGGGATCGTGCTCGACCAGGTGGCGCAACATTGCTTCGCCAGCTTCGCGGCCGAGCCGCACGATGACGAGGGCCGCCGTGTCGATCCCGCGCGCGGCGGCCTGGCCGTCGTTTGCCGCGCGCACCAGCGCAGAGACAACGTCACCGGGTACAGTGGCGTGCGCCGGTCCCTCGCGCACGTCCACATACACCGTCCTGTCCTGTTCCGACATCGATCCACGTCCGGGTGAGGGAAATCCGCCCGCGGCTTTTCTCTCCGTGGGTTCTACAGGCTCGCTGGGCCCTCGCCGACTTCGCGGGCCACTCTCGCGGCGCGCATCGATTTCCCGAGCACGCCCATCGGGAGCGCGGCTCCTCCCGCGCCCCGCCTTCCCTTCGCGGCGAGCTTTGATCCCGCCTGCGCCCGCTGGTCGGGGGAGAGTGCGTCGAACCTGCGCTGCGCGGTTTCCTCGGCCCGGCTCACGCCGCCGACTTCCCTGACCCTCGCGTCGGCAGCCTTGATCTCTGTGGTGCGGCCCGATACTACTCTACCTGCTGCTTCGCGGACTTTTTCGCGGCCGTGGACCGTCTCCCCCTCGGGAGTGGTCCAGCTCATCGGGTTGATCGCCTCGCGCTGCGCTTTGGTATGGGCGACGGCACGATCCAGCACGCGGGGAACCGCGTCCCGCGCCGGCTGCTCATTCGCGACTCCCACAAGGGCCGCGCCCTTTCCCCACCACCGTGGGAACGGCTCAGAGCGCACTTTCCCGAGGATCGCGGGATTCTCCGCCACCTTCGAGCGCGCCGCGTCAAGGTTCCCCTTTTCATCCTGAACGAGCTTTTCCCACGCGGTCGCCGCTTTAAGGGGATCCGTGTAGGCCCTTTCCGCCGCAGTTCTGAAATCAAGCATGGTGCGGCTCACGGCTTCATCCTGCTGATCAAGCCTTGCGAGAGCCGTTTCCGCACTGGCCCTCTCTTTCCGGAGGTCCTGCCCGCGCTGGCTCTCCACCTGTGCTTCCTCGGCCGCGATATAGGCGCGCACGGCCTCGTCCACGGCGGGATCATCGGCCAGCCGGACGCGCTCCGGCGCCCGGGGCTCGTCACCGTCAGGCAACTCGATCCCGCCCCCACCGGGGCCCCCGCGGTCGGTGCCGCGGCCCCGCGCACGCTCCGGACGACGCTGTTCAAGGTGCTCCTCGAGCGCCGCGCCGTGGAGTTGGATGGCTTCCTGGACCCCCTCCATCGCGCGCTGCGGATCCCGGGCGGAACGGGCTACGCTTTCGAGCGCTTCGCGGGCTTCGAGTTCCGCCGCACGGTCCGGGAACCGGGCGGTGTGGTACTGGTAGGCGACGCGGGCGTAAGCAATCCCCGCCCGCGCAAACGCTACCGAGTCCACACTGTCCCCCGGCCGGTCGACGCGGAGTTCCCCGAGAACGGTGGGGTCGCGCTCAGCCGTCTCGATCGCGGCGAGGCCCTGCTGGTTAATGAGGGAATGCAGTCGAGCCTCGGCGATCAACGGGTACTGGTACCCGGTCGCGAGGCGGGCCTGCATGGCGTGGGTGACAGCGACGATGCGGGCCTGCTGACGCTCCGGAAGCCTTTCGGGCGCCGCACGCTCGTCGTCCAGCGAGCGAGGGAGCGGCGCAGGCCGGTCGAAGTCGTATCGCGGACCGATCCCGAGCCGTTCGCGCAGGGTGTCGCGCGCGCAGGCGATTTCAACGAAGCGGTCCACCGCTTCCGGGGCCGCGTCACCACCGGTGAAGTCGCCGGCCCGGCGCCGCACGACCGCCGCCGCGCGCTCCGGTCCGTACGCCGCGCTGAGTTCGTCCCACGCGGCGCGAAGGCGCGGCACCGCTGCAGCTCCCGCGGTCTGCCCGAGCGCTTCCGAGAAGGCTTCGTCCAGAACGCTAGCGGCGAGGGTGGCGTTCGTTTGCGCAAGCCGCGCGTGATAGGCCCGGGCGCCGAGGCGGGCCGCCTCCTGCGCCTGTTCCGCACCTCCATCGAGCAGAGTGCCGAAGGATGCCGGAGTCTCGCGCATCTGGATCGCTGCTTCACCGAGCCCGCGAGCGTTCGCCATATCCCGAAAACCGGCGTACGCGGCGCCCGGGTCCGCGTACGCGGTTTCCAAACGGTCGCGGTACGCCCTGGACGCGGTGCGAACGTATTTGGCGAGAACGGCGTCCGGATCGACCGGTTCTGGAGTGTGGATAGTCGTGCTCATGTGCGACAGCGACTAAAGTATCCTGGGTTCGGCCACGGCCTGCAGGCGGACCAAGATAGTCCCGCGCGGCGTTCAGGCCAATAGATCTAACGTTTTAGGTCATCTCGGGGGGCGGTGTGGCCGCATCCGGGCGCCCCGGTGGCGGAGGACGCTTGTGCTTTTTCGCGCGGAACTGGCGTCCTCGGGGTTGCTCGCGCTACGGAGTATACCGAAAACTCCGCGCCACGCGGTAGAGCGCCCAGTGCAACGGTTTGGGGAGTGCGGTCTGCGCGCGGGGCCCATGTACAGTCGGTGCGCACTGGTACCCCGATGGCCGATCTCCGGCTGTCGCGGGTCGGATGTGCGGGGCAAGCGGCGGGAGCGCTCACGCCCCAAGAACCGTGGAGCGAGAGTGGCGGGACCAAAGAGTCCGGCCGCAGTGGATGCCAGCGTGGGCAACGCTCTCTCGACCTGCACGGGATGGACGTCCGGGGAGAGGTGGATCCGCGGGGACATCACCGATCGAAAGGAGGAATCAGGGCCGCGGGGAGTCAGGCAGCGGCGCGAACGCACTCCTGGGCGGATCCCACGACGGCGGTATCCGACAATGAGGGCGACGGTGTTCACGCCGACGCGGTTCGACCCAGCGAGCGGACATCTCTCCCCCCGTTCCGGGAACAGCCCCCCCTGCGCCGCGGTTGGGGTCCGCATCCGCTTCACCCGTATGAGGACCAGTGACGTGGTCGCCCGTCCCACGGGCTCGCTCGCAGGTGCTGCCGGATGGTGACGGAGTTGGTGCCGTCGGCGCGGTACAGTTTCGCCTCGCCGATAAAGCGGTCACGGACGGGGGTACAGGTGCCGCGCATCGCCAGCGGCGCGGCCTCCACCTGCAGGGACTCGATCTCCCGCAGCTCGACCGATGCGGGGAGGGTGCGAGTGACCTGAAAGAAATGGACGTTCGTCTGCTCGTAGCCCCAGGAACAGTCGAGGATGTCGCCCACGCCGAGCGTGTGGGGCCGCGCACGCTCGGCGCGCGCCTGCGCGAAGGGCCTGCGCTCGGCGAAGAGGCGGTCGATCTCACGCCGGCGCTCGTCATCGGAGCGGAAGGTGTAGCGCCAGCGCGGCTTCGCGCCGCGGCCGACGAACGCGACCGCCGCGGCGCGCCCGTCGGGGCCGGCGTAGAGGTAGGCCACCGCGTCCGAGTTCGGGTCAGCTTCTGGAGTGGAGCCCGCGGGGATGTAGGACTCGCGGGTCCTCGTGGCGTTTCGCTGCATTGTGCCGGTGGTGTTGATGGTAGTCAGAAGAGGACGCCCTGATCGGCCTCCCATGGGGGGGCCTGCGCCTGCGGAGCGGCCACGCGCGCGGGGATGCGGAAAGCCCGGCGGAACGCGTCGTAGAGCTCGATGGCGTTCCACGTGAGCGTTGGAGCCCCCACGCCTGCGGGGGTCGCGGAGAGATGCCACGCGAACGGACGCCGGCCCATCACGTCCGCGGCTCCGTAGCGCCCGGAGAACACGACGTAGCCGGCGGGCTCCATTCGGTCCGGGGCGCGGCGGTAAACGGGAGTGCCACCGCACATCAGGTTCGACGACAGGAAGCTCGCCACGTCGGCGTTCGTCATCCCGTCGCGCAGGCCCTCAGCAAGGAGCGAGGCCTGGTACGAAACCGTCATCCTGCCCGTCGAATCCGCCAAATCGCCGTGCGGGTAGAGCCGGTTTTCGACTGCGGCCCGCAGCAGGTCGAGATGGGGATCTCCGGTGTCCGGCCAGGGCACCGGACGCACTGGCGCCGGGGAGCGGGTGTCCCGCGGGTTGCTCCGGGGTCGGCGGGCGGGTGTCATCAAACGGTCTCGATCAGCGGTACGGGGTCACCGAGCCGCAGGTCCGTCCTGAGCTCGTGGTTCGGGATCGCGGTCGGGTAGTAGTCGCGGCGACGGTCGAGCCGGCGTCCGCGTGAGCGTGCTCGCTCCTCGGCGAGCAGGCGGTCCGTCAGTGGGCGGTAGCGGATCTCGGTCTGGCGCCGATACCACGGGGCTCCCAGGGCAGTGAAGTACGCGTGCTTCGGTGGAAACCGCTGCACGCGGATGCCCGAGCCCCGCGGGTGGCGGAGTTCCACGGCGGCTCCGGCCGGGACGTGCTCGCGCCGCCACCCCTGCCAGGCCGCGTCGAGTGCCGTGGCGATCGCCGGCTCGCTGGCCGTCGCATCGTCCAGAGCACCCCGGATCCACCCCGCATCGTACACGGCGGTGCTTCCGCCTGCGGTGACGTGGATCGACACGGACCCGCCTTCCCAGGCGAGGCGGAGCGCGGCCTGCGCATGCCCGCGGTGGGATGAGGCATTGGCCTTCGCCAGCGTCCGGGCGCTGAGCCGGCGGCCCGAACGCAGTCCGACTTTCTCCCGCGTCCAGCCGCCGTGGTTCGTACGGCCCGTGTAGTGGAAGGCCAGCAGCTGGTAGATCCGCCCGAGCATGTTCTCGTAGGGGTCAGCCCAGGTGGCGACCCCTTTGATGAAGCCGCGCCCGCGGCCGCGGTCCGCACCCGCGGATTCGCGCAGCAGGCGAAGGTCGCCGGGCTGGAGGACGTGCCCCCGGAGAAGTCGGTGGTGTGCGGACCACAGGGCCCGGTTGCGCGCTTCGAGCCCCGCCAGGCATCGGGAGAGGAACCAGCTCGCCGCCCCCTTTCCCAAGGGACCGCCACCGGGCTCGGTGGGTGTGAGCGCGAGGCGGCTCAGAACCGCGTATTCCGCCTCGGTGACGGAGAGGTGACGCCGCTGGACGGGGGTGCGCGTTCGGTCCGAGGCGAGCAGGGCGAAGTTCTCGGCGGCCCACCGGGGTCTGCACACTCGGCTGAACACCGCCACGCCCAGCAGCGCCGGCCCCCGGTACAGGCCGAAGGCGAGTCCCCTCATCCCTGCGCCGGCTGTATAGTGGTGCCGCGCGAGGAAGTCGCCGATCAGCTGCTTGGAGCCGTCAGTGGGGATACGGCGGACCTCGGCGCCAGGCGCGGAAAACAGCGGGCCGGTGGGGGGGCCACCGCGACGTCGCGGGTCCGTGACGACGTCCCAGAGGGCGAGCTGGTCGAGGTAGAGAGAGGCGCCTAGCGAAGGGTCGGCGCCGGGCCAGGCGAGCGGTCCGTCGGACACGGGACCGCGTGCACGGCGGTGCAGAACCGCGGGGGTTGTCCGCCGGCTCGCGCGTGATTGCGGGCTCATGCGGCCAGCCTCGGCTTCCCGGCGACGTCCGCGTCCCGCTCCGGCATGGGGATGAACTCGGGACGGGACGCACGCCGGGTCACCGTCCCGAGAAGGGTACCGCTCGCCACCAGGTGAACGTGGACGTCACCGGAGGCAGCGCGGCGGTCGCGGCGGAATTCCAGGTCGTGGGGATGGACGCGGGCAGCCGCGGCGACACGCGCCTTCAGCGCGCAGGTGAGCGGAATGGTGCGGCCCCGGACCTCCGCCCGGAGCAGGCGGTTCTCGTCGCGCAGCGCCGCGACGAGGCGGGCAGCCGCGGCCACGACGCGTTCGTCGCCCTCGCGGAGCAGGCAGGCGAGGAGATGCTGGCAGACGATCTGGCGCCAGATGAAATCCCCGCAGTCGCACCGCTCCATCGCCGGGTCGATCAGGTCCACGTAGTGAACCGATTTCGCCCCCGAGACCTGGTAGCGGCCGCGCTCGACGCGTTGTACGGACAGCCCCAGCGCGCGGGCGAGGCGGGCCGGATCGATCCCTCCGGCTGCCTCGATGTTGACCAGCGAGATCGTGCGGGTTGGTTTCATCGCCACTACCGGGACGGCAAAAGAAGAAGGGCCGGGCGACGTGAGTCGATCTCACGCGCTCGGCCCTCATTTTTCTTCCTGGGGGTTCGCTACGCCTGAACCACCGCTTCGTCCCCGGAGGTCACGATCCAGCCGGTCCCCACCTCGTAGACTCCCCCCCGGACGGGCGGGGGGGGCTGCGACAACTCGATGTCGGGGACGCTGCCGTAGCGGTCGCGAATCTCGGACATCACCCGCGCGTGCTCGGCTTCGCGCCACGCGTTGAACGCCGAGATCACTGCGTCGGGGATCGGGACCGACACATTGTACATCCGGCGCAGGAGGCCGATGGACGGAATGACCTCGCGCTGCCAGTCGGCTTCCGTGCCATTGTAGATCGAGCGCTCGTACTCGTCCGCCGAACGACGCACCTCCACGCGGTACGGAGCGCCGTCCCCGGCGACCTCGTACTCGGCGAATCCCATGAAGGAGCACGTCCAGCGGAACCGGTACGCGGGAGCGGGGGGCACGCTGTTCGAGCGGCCCGCGGTTTGTGCCACGTGATCGTCCATCTGGCGGAGGCTGGGTGGAAGCGGGGCCGGGCGGGCGTCGGCGCGCGACGCCAAGGGTCAGCCGCTTCCCTTTTCTGGTGGGGGTAGACCCCGTTCTCCTTACCTTCTGCGCCTTCGCGGAAGCGCCGCCCAGAGGGCCTGCCACAGCTCCGCGATCACGGCCGACAGGTTGAGGAGCACCCCCTGCAGCAGGTCGGATCCGGGCGAATGTTTCCGCTCCGCCGCCATGGTCTTCGTGGCCGGCGGGGTGGTCGTGGCGACCTGGACGAGGTGGCAGCGGTCGCACTCGCGCGCCGCGAGTGCCCGCGACCCGAGCATCGCGATCTCCCCGCGGGCACGAACGTGTGACCAGGGTCCCAGCCGGCCCTCGGTGCACGTGGGGCACGGCTGCGCGGTGTCTTCCACGGGTGTCGTGGGCGTCATGCGGCGACGGTGAGAACGTCGGTGGGGGAAGAACGGAGCAGGCCGAGCCGGGTGCCGCGCAGGCGTACCTCCTCCGACAGGTCGGCAGGGTCGATCCCCGAATCGATGCCGCGCAGCAGCACTTCGGCGGCGAGATCGCGATAGCATTGCGCACCGGTGGACCGCAGGAGCGGGTCTTCCTCGAAGATGGTGCGAAACGCCTCCTGGGCCCGCTCGATGGTCACGTTGCGGCGCACGACGGTCTCACAGACCGCCGGTCCATAGCTGGAACGGATCTCAGCTTCTCGGTCCGCCGTGTCGGAAAGCTGGTAGTTCAGGTCGGTGAGAACGATTCCGAGGAGCTGCGCCATGGGGTACGGGCTTGCCGCGCGTAGCGCGATCAGGCGCTCCAGGAAGCAGTAGAGGCGGCCCAGACGGTCCACCTTCGAGGGGATGAGGAACCTGTCGCCGGCGGTCATCGCGAGTGACAGGGGGAGCCCCACGCCGGCCGGGCAGTCGATCAGAACGACGTCGATCGGCGTCTGGAGCATGGACAGCGCATCCCGCAGGCGTGTGCGGAACCTCCGCATGAACCTGTTCCTCTGTTCATCGGTGATTTCAGCCGCGAGCGCGATGCGGACCAGCTCCTCCTCGTCCCCGAGGATTTCGCAGGCCGCGATGAGGTGGAGGTTCGGGGTGGTGGTGCTCCGGATGGCGTCTTCGATGTGCATGCCGTCGATGAGCACGTGCCCGAGGTGGGGCCCCTCGCCCTCGTGCCCTCCGGTCAGCGTGTACGACGTACTCGCCTGCGGGTCGAGGTCGATGATCAGCGTGCGGTAGTCCCGCCGCGCGATCCCGAGCTCGCCCGCCTGTGCGAGGGCGGCGCCGAGGTTGATCGCGGTGGTGCTCTTGGCGACGCCGCCTTTTCTGTTGATGATGGGGATCTTCATGGTCATCGCGGAGGCCGTGGAGCCAGGCCGTTTCCCGCAACTGATACCCCGGGTGCTCCCGCACCGCCTACGAACGCCTCTGCCTCATTCGCCAGGGATGGGTTCGGTCCAGCCCGCGGCCTGGCCGCCGTGGAAGCGGAGGCGTTCGTCCCGTTCCATGTTCCGCTCCCAACCCGGCACCCGCGTGACGAGCCCGTCGGGCAGCACGATCTCGTCGTCCGATTGCAGGCCATCGCGGAAGACCCGCAGGCGGTACCGCGGCCGGCGATCGGCGGCCGTTGGTGGCAGCAGCTCCTCCACGACGCCCTCGCCTGCATCGCGGCCGGGGCCTTCGGGCCAGGCCAGCCGGTCGGCGACGCCGTACTCGTGCTTGTGTTCCGTTTCGCTCATCGGTGCCCCGCGGGCCGGGCGGGGCCGTTGCCCCCCGCGCGGCGCTGGTGGTTAAGTGAAGGTCAGGCTCACGCAGCGATCGCGACCTCCGGGTCTTCGTCTGGTTCCTCCTCGGCGGTCGCAATGTCGAGGGATCCCATCGTCTGACGCTGCCCTCTGTCATCGATCCGCAGGGAGCGTTCGATCTCGCGCAGGCGTTCCACCAGCCCGAGCAGCTTCGCCTCCTGCGGGAAGGGCTCCTCCTTCAGCGCTTCCAGATGTGCAACCTGCGTGCGCAGGTAGGCGACCTGCTGCTCGAGGCTGGGGATGATGGCGTCGAGGCGGCGCGGCATCGCCTCCAGGCTCAGCACCAGGTGGACCGGGGACTGGAAGAGCTGCACGTCCTGCTCGTAGTCCCGCGCGCCGCGGAGGAGCAGCGCGGTTTCTGCCTGCGGATGCACGACCGCGAACAGGTCGAACCCGGCAAACTTGCCGACCTGGATCGTCTCGCGCCGGCGCGCGCGGTGGCACCCCTCCTCCATCGCACGTCGGAGTGCGTTCCCCGCCTCGGGCCTGGTACGGTACTCCCGATCTCCGATCACGAGCCGGAACGCGTCCCCGTGGGTGTCCTGCCTCCGCTCCACGTCCGCCTGCGCGGACGCGAGGCCCTCCTCGGCGGCAGCCAGGCGGCGCGGGTAGTCGGCCCTCTCGCCCCGCGCGCGGATCTGGCGGTCGAGGAATGCGCTCCGCGCCCTCCGCATCCGGGCGATCTCCGCCTCGATGTTGGCCCGTTCCAGGATCAGCGGGTTCCCGGCCGCGAGCGCCTTGACCTCGGCATAGCTCAGTATGATGGAGTCGTTGTCCGCGATCTCGCGGATGCTCGGGTCGCCCATCATCACCCGGTTGATCATCTCCAGCTTGTAGTGGAGAAGATTCCAGATGTATGCGTCGAAGCTGCGTTCGGTGACGTAGCGGCGGATCCAGATCACCGGGTTCAGGTTGCCGCGGCGGGCGCCGCGGCCGTCGCGCTGCTCGACGTCGCTCGGCCGATAGGGCGCGTCCAGGTGGTGTATGGCGATGATCAGGTCCTGGACGTTCGTGCCCGTCCCCATGTTGAAGGTCGAGCCGAGGACGATGCGAACGCGACCCGCCCGGATCGCTGCCTGTAGCGCCGCCTTCTTCCGCGGATTGGTCGCCTCCTGCATGAAGGCGATCTCGGCCTGCGGAACGCCACGCGCGAGGAGCTTGGCGCGGATGTCGTTGTAGATGCTGAATCCGCCGTCGTACCTGGGGACGGAGAGGTCGCAGAAGATCAGCTGCGTCGCACGCGCGGACCGGGTTTCGTCCCAGCGGCGGAACACGTCCTCCACGAGCAGGTTCACCTTGGAGCCCGGGTAGTCCGGGGTGGACGGGTCGATCAGGCGCATGTCGAGCGCTGCCTTCCGACCGTCCGTGGTGACCTTCAGCATGTTGTCGACGCGCGGGTCGATCTTGGCGCTCGGATCGCGGATCGCGGCGGCTCTCTCCACCAGAGTCGCCGTATACGCGAGGAGTTCGTCGCTCGGCTCGGCGGTGGCGACTTCGGGGCGGCCTCCGAAGAGGGCGGGGCGGGGAAGCTTCAGGACCTGCCTCGGGCCGCGCTCCCGCACCCGGATGCGCGGCCAGGGGGAAGTCCCCGCCATGCTGGGAGGGGAAAGGGCCGAGGCCGGCGCGGGAACGGACGAAGCCTCCGACGAGGCCTCCGCCGCGTCGTCGCCGTCCTCCGCCGGGGGGGCGTAGAGGGATTCGGCGATCTGGATGTCCACGCGCTGGCTGATGATCGCCAGCAGCTCCGGGACGTTCGTGAAGTGGAACCGCTCACGCATCGCGAACCCGGCGCCCGACGGGCTCGGCTCCAGCGCCCACGTGCGCCGGATGAAGTTCGCCGCGAAGGCGTCGAAGTGTTCGATGCCGTACTCGCGGAGCAGGTCGGGGGCGAGGTAGCGCAGGTGGACGTGAAGCTCGGCGATCGTGTTGGCAATCAGGGTCCCGGTCATCCCCACGACCGCGCGGCCCGGCCGCTTCCCGTGCATGTACGCGGACTTCATCCACAGGTCCGAGGACCGCTTGGACGGCTTCGCCGCCCGCGGCATGCCCACGATCTTCGTTCGCGTCGCGGCGTTCTTGTACAGGTGGATCTCGTCCACGAACAGCCAGTCGATCCCCAGCTCCTCGAAGGTGAGGTTCTCGTCCCGGTCCGAGCGGTGTCCCAGGCTCCCCAGCCTCGCCTCGTACTGCCGGAGCACGACCTGGAGCTGCTTCACCGTAAGGCTGCGCTTGCCTTCCTCCCTCTCCGCCTCCGCGTGCAGCTCCCGGAACGCGTCGACCTCCGATTCCAGGAACGTGCGCTCGAAGTCGGCCGACATCCCCAGCTTCTCGAACGCGGAGTGGGTGACGATGATGGCGTCGTACTCACCGCTGGCGGCGCGAGCGAAGAAGAGCCGGCGGCGGTCCTTGCTGCTCACGTCCTCCACGTGGGCGGTGAGCAGGCGGGCCTGCGGGTATGCCTGGAGGAATTCGCGGGAATACTGCTCCAGCATGTGGCCCATCGTCGCGTGCAGCGGCTTGGAGCAGAGGCCGAGCTGGCGCAGGCGCATGCTGGCGAGGATCGCGGCGAGGGTCTTCCCGGCGCCCACCGCGTGGGCCATGCCCGTGCTGCCGTGGGACACGATCTCCCAGGCGACGTTGCGCTGGTGTGGTTCCGGCACGAGCGCGGCGGAGAGCCCGGGGAAGCTCATGTGCGACCCGTCGTACTCGCGGAGCCGGACGTCGTTGAAGCACTCGTTGTAGCGCCGGACCATGTACTCGGCGCGGTCCGCGTCGGCCCACGCCCACCGCACGAACTCCTCGGCGATCTGCTGGCCCTTCTCCTGGGCGTCGTCGGTCGCGGCGACGTTGCGGACCGTCGTCTCCTTGCCCTTCTCCTTGATGGTGTCGTAGATGACGGTGGCGCGCTGGTTCAGCAGGTCCTCGATCAGCCGGAACGCGCTCGCGCGCGGAGTTCCCCAGAGCGATCGGGCGCGCACGGCGTCGCGGACACGCTTCGACGTGCGGAGCGCCCAGAGCGCTTCCTTGCCGACGTTGGCGAGCTGGACGTCGCTTCCGGCGGGAAGGTCGAGGAGATCGCGGATGAACTGCACGTAGACGGCGCGGCCGATCCACGTCGCTCCCAGGCCCAGGGCGATGTTGGACGGCCCGACATCTTCGGGCTGGACCATCTCCAGGGCGTGCACGTTGATCCGGAAGCGCGGGTCCTTCTCCGCGGCCTCGCGCGCCTCGCGGAGCTTCCGGCGGACGCGGCCCGACAGGTACTCGTCGTCCGTCTCCCATCGGCCGGAGCCCGGGTTGAGGAAGATCCGGCCCTCCAGCTCCTTGGCCACTTCTTCCTCCGTGCGCCCCCACAGGCCCGCCATCAGGCCAAGGTCGACGCGGCCCGCGCGGTCGAGGGTGAGGAGCAGCGCCTCCTCCGCGGTCGATGCGCGGTCGGGGATCACGAGGGGCCGCACGACGCGCTGCGTGAAGATCGCGGCCTTGCGGACCGTGTGCGTCTCGGCGTCGTAGTGCTCCAGTGCCGCGACGTTCATCGCGTACGGGTCGCCCCGGAACGCCTCCAGGTTGGGGCGGCGGATGCTGATGATCCCGTTCGCGTCCTCTACGCGCTTCTCGCGATTGATCGGCCCCCACATCCGCACGAACGCGTCGTAGAGCCGGTTCAGCTCGGCGCGCGCCGACGCCTGCTCCTCCTCCGGGCAGTCCTGCGCCTGGGTGCGCAGCACCTCGCGCTGCGCATCGCGAATCGCGCAGAGCGAAACCACCCGGTAGACGTCGCGCTGGCTCTTGTCGGCCTTCAGCCCGTGGAAGACCCATCGGCCGCCTAGCCAGCGGCGCAGGCGGCCGCGGATGACCTTGTACGCCCCGTCGGCGAGGCCGGCGGCCAGCTCCGCATCGCGGAAATCGAAGGTTTGCGCCGCGTCCCGCGGGGTGTAGACGTCCTCCGGCAGCAGGGCAGTGATGCGCTCCAGCTCGGCATCGAGCGAGGAGCTCGGCGGGAGCACGACCGCGGGATCGGCGGTGCGGTACTGGTTCTTCCCCGTGAGCCGGAGCGATCCCGCCATCATCTCCGGCCGCGCGGCGAAGTATTCGTTCACGAGGGCCGGCCCGTCCGGCGTCTCCACCTCGACGGTTTCCAGCCACGCGGGCCCGGACGGCGCCCGGCCCGCTTCCCGGCGGCGAAGGATCAGCAGGTCCGTGGTAACCCGCTGGACCGCGCGGCCGCGGAACGCGCTGTCCGGGAGACGGACGGCGGCGAGCAGGTCGGCACGCTCGGCGAGATCGGCCCGTACCGTGGTGTCGTTCTGGTCGAGCGTGTAGCGGCTGGTGATCAGGGCCACGATCCCGCCGGGCCGGGTGAGCCCCACGCTCTTCCAGATGAAGTAGTTGTGGATGGAGTAGAGGCGGGGATTCCAGACGGGGTCGTGGACGGGGTAGTTCCCGAACGGGACGTTGCCGACCACCAGGTCGAACGCGTTCGCGGGCAGGACTGCCTGCTCGAAGCCGGTGACGCGGACGTCCGACGAGGGGAAGAGCAGCCGGGCCATCTCTCCCGCTACAGGCTCCATCTCCACGCCCGTCCAGCGCACGCCGGACTCGGGAGCGGGCCCGTGGCCCATGAAGGCGCCCGTCCCCATACCCGGCTCGAGCGCGTTCAGGCCCCCCCACACGGGGCCGCCGACGCCGAGCCGGGCCAGCATCCGGTACACGGCGCGGATGACGGCGCCCGGAGTGTGGTTCGCGTTCGGCGTGCTGGCCTCGCACGCCCGCCACTCGTCCGGGGTGAGCAGGCCCCGCAGCTCCGCGCCCAGCCCACCCCACTCGGGGTGCTGGTCCACGAAGAGACCGGGGAAAGGGCCCCAGCCGATGTAGCGGGAGAGGACGTCCTGCTCCTCGCGCGACGCGGCGCGACCCTCGGCTTGGATCTGCCGCAGCGTCCGGACGGCCTCCAGGTTGGCGCGGACCTGCTTCCGGGGGCCGAGGTGAACGGACGCGGCGGGGAAGCGGAAGTCCGGGTATCCCACCGGGACGACGACGCTCGTCCCCGGTTCCGTAGCCTCCGGGATGTTCAGGAGGAGGGATCCGTCCGGAGTGAGGCCGAAGAAGCCCAGCTGGTCTTCGGACGGGTGAGTGAACTGCTCGGTTGCGGGCGTCATGCTCCTGCACCTTGGAGGCGGGTGGACCGTCGGCGGCGGGTGCCGATGGATTGCACACCCCACTTTTCTTCTCTGGGGGTTGACGAGAGGGGGAGCCGAAAGCGAGGAAGGGGCGGCGATCGGGGAGGAAAAGAGGGGAGGCTCCCCGGGCGGGGAGCCTCGCGCTGATGCGGGTCAGTTCAGATAGCGGCCAGGGTCGTAGAAGGCGCGAGCACGGTCCTCCTCCAGGGCGGCGTCGAGCCAGAACCGGGCTTCGTCGGCCGCCGTGGCGGGGGTGCCGGAGCCGCCGCTGCGAGGAGGCTCGCGTCGTGGCAGATGAGCATGTGCGTGAGCGAGACGTCGTCGGGGTAGAGCCTGAAGATGTCCAGGACCGGCGTTCGGCTGGCGGGTTTCATTCTCGGATTGCGATGGTCGCGGGGGAAGCGGGGGCTGCCCGGCGGGTCAGGCCACGTGCACGTCGGCCAGCTCCGCGCGCCGCCAGGGGCGCGCGCGCAGGATCTGGGCGAGGCGGCCCTGCTGGTGCAGCGCGTTCGGATCGGCATCGGTGATCATGCGGCGCCAGCGCTGGGCCACCCAGGCATCCCCGAACGCTGCGACGAGTCGCGTCCGCAGCGCCTCGGCGCCGAGATCTCCGGCGCGCTTCTCGTCCCGGCAGTCGTGCCAATCCACGATCTCGGCGGCACCGGCGAGCTCTTCCGTCCAATGGTCGAGCCAGACGCCGGCGCTGTACATCCCAGCGGCAGTCTCGCCGAGCTGCCGCAACGTTTCGCCGTCGATCTCGCCTTCCGTGATGTGCACGGTGAGCGCGCGCAGGGCGTCGGCGTTGAACGGCCATAGCGGCTTGGCCGCCACCAGGTTCCGGTACCGGTTGTGCTTGTACTGCGGGTTGTCGGGAAGGATGTTTCGGAACCGGATCCCGATCAGCTTCCGCCGGCGGTAGAACGGGATCAGCAGCGCTGGAAGGCGGCCGCTGAAGGGGAGGGTCACGCGCTCCTCGCCAGGGTCGGCATCGAGCGGGAACCCCGCCGCGGCGAGCTCCTCGCGGGAGTAGGTGCGCAGGAGATACCGCCCGACGGCGGTCCATTCCCCGGACCCGTCGATGGACCGGAACCCGTAGCTTCGCGCCGCACCCGCATCGAGTCCCCGGCCCGTCAGGTACCGCGCTCCCCGGAGCGTCAGGCGAAGGCGAGCCACAAGGTCGGCGTACAGCACGGGGGGCAGTCTGGCGCCGGGTGTCTGCCGCACCGCGGCCAGGTTGGCCTCCTGCTTCGACGGGAGCACCAGCCGCGGACGCGCGACCGGGATGACCAGCGCAGGCCGCTCACCCGGCGCGAGCGCGTCGTCGTACGCGATTCCGAGTTCCGCCGCGAGCCGGCGGCACGTATCCGCGGGGCGCGTGCCCCAGTGCTGCGCCGCGACGTCGATGATCGAGTATCCCCGGCATAGCCGTGGCTGGTCGGCGCCGCAGGCCGCCCAGCACCCGAATCCGGCCCCCTCTCCCGGGTAGGCGTGGAGCGCGTCCGAGGACCCGCAGAACGGGCACCCCCACTTCCGCCGCTCGGACTTCTCGCGCTTCGGCAGGCCGATCAGCAGCGCGACGGCCTGCGCATCCTTATCGTTGACTGCTCTCCACGGCAGTGGCACCCGAAATCCTCCGTTCGGGATGGGGTTCAGGACTGACTCGCACGCGCATTTTCAGGGTGGCGCCGCGTGCGGGTCGCTCGTCGGGTGGTACCCCGGACCGCGGGGCGGCGCCGTCCATCCAGCCGTCCGGTGCGAGGCCGCGGATGATGCCCTGAAGCTCGGCGACCCGTCCTCGGCGTCCGAGATGCCGTACGACTCGGGCTCCGAGCCGCAGTGCGGCCGCGCGGCGGCCACGAGCCACTCCATGTTGGCCTCCACGCGATGCAGGAGGTCCAGGTCGACGGGGACCGCGGCCGCCGGCGCGGAGGCGGCGCTGGTCTCTCGTAGGCGCTCGCCGTCCGTCATCGGCTGGGGTGTGTTGGGCACCCGCGGCCGCCCATTGCCGGGTTCAGCGCCGTGCTCAATCCCGTCGGCGTGCCGAAGGAGGTGCTCACGGTCAAGCAAACTGATCGGATCGCCAAGCGCGGCAGCTCGAATAACCGCGGCGAATACAGGTTGTGGCTCAGGCATGTGCGAGAGTGTTGATCGGTGTGAAGGGGCTAACGCTCGCCTCCCGTACGCCCGGTGGGCGCATCGGGGAACGCGCACCCGGATTGGCCCGCGGCCGCACGGGCGCTGGTGTCGGTGCTCATGCATGCATTCGCTGTGATGCTGCGAAGAGGTCCGGCTGCCGGGGCGCGGGCGCCCGCAGGAAGTCGGGGAGGTGGGAGCGGAAGTGCGGGGACCGCTCGAAGTGGAAGACCGACCCGCGCACATATGTCAGCGAGAGGTCGCACGCGAGCCAGCGGCGCCCGAGCCGTTCCGCGGCCGCCGCCGTTTCGCCGGATCCGGACAGCAGGTCGGCAACAAGGCCGCCCGGCGGGGTGAGGAGGCCGATCGCGCGCTCCGGCAGCTCACTGGGGAAGCGGGCGGGATGCGCGGGGACTCCGGCCTCCCGGCATCTCCGGAAGTAGTACGAGTTGCTGTCGGTGTTCGCCGCCGAGAGCAAGGCTCCCGGGATTGCCCCCCCGTTGTCTGCCCCGAACGCGCCCGGCGCGAGCGCGTGCCCACTCGGCCGGCGCGCCCCCGCCTCGCCGCCGCCCGCGACGCGCAGCTCCATCGACCTGCTGTAGGGGCGCAGGACCGCGGAGTTGTCTGCGTACGGGTGGGGGTGCTTGGCGAACCAGAGCACCGGCTCGACATCCGGAACGAGCCGCTCCCGGCGGATGCACACCCACTCCGCGGGCGACGGGAGCTTGGCCGGGTTGTGCCAGTAGAGCGTCTGGCACAGCACGAAGTCGAGCTCGTCCACCATCCGCAGGATCAGCCGGTGGATCCACGTGGATTCCGCCGGCCGGCCACGCTCGAACGGCGACCCGAGGTTGAGCACCATCGATCCGTTGTCGTGCAACTTCGGGCGGATGCGGTCGGCCAGCCCCAGGACCCAATCGACGTGCGCGCGCTCAGGGTGCTGGTTCTCGTACGGCTTCACCTGGTCCGGGTACGGCAGGCTGCTCATGAAGAGGTCGAGGCTGCCGTCCTCGATCACACCTGCGGCGTCGTGGGCGTCGCCCCACAGCATGACGCCCTGCGCGGTGACGAACACCTGGACGACGACGCCGCGTACCGCGTTCCGCAGCGCCCTGTCGCCCCGATCGGTGAGGGACCACACTCCGCTGCTGGGCGCGTGGACGAGGTCGGCGAGGGTGGCCCGCTGGCGCACCCAGCGGACGTGCCGCCCCCATTCGTTGACCATCCGCCCTTGCCGGCCCGCCCGGGTGCGCCTGCTGCGCCGCCCCGCGGGAAGCGCGACCGCCTCCGCCAGGGCTTCGCGGACGTGCTCGCTCGACGCGGTGCCTCCCGCGTCGCTCAGAACCTGGAGCATCGGCAGGAGCAGGTCGCCCTGCCGCGGCAGCGTGCCTTTCTCGCCCGGCACGATCCTCCCTTCGTTCAGAACGGAAAAACGGCGGCCGGCGCATCCGCGCCGGCCGCCTTCCCGCGTCGCCTACAGGAGGCGCAGCGGCATCACCAGCATCTCCGTCCGGGCGCCGCTGCTGTCGTCCACCGGAACGATGGTCGCCGCGCGCTCGGGCGCCCTGAAGGTCATGCGGACCTCGCCCGCCGGGCAGTAGCGCAGCAGCTCCAACAGGTACAGCGCGTTGAAGCCGATCTCCAGCGGGTCGCCCTCGTACTCGACCGCGACGTACTCCTCGGCCGTGCCCAAGTCGGCCGACTCGACCGAGATGCGCATCAGGGTGGGCTCCTCCCCGAGCGTGAACTTCACCCGGTGCGTCTGCTCGCTGGCCACGATCACCATGCGCCGCAGCGCGGCCGTCAGCGCGGCCTTGTCGGCCACCAGCCACTTGTCGTTGTCCTTCGGCAGCACCTGGCGGTAGTCCGGGTACGGGCCCACCATCAGACGGGTGATGATCTCCCACCCGTCGCCGCGGAAGCCCACGTGGTTCTCGGTGCACGCGACCTGGACCACCTCGCCCTCGGCCGGGAGCCGCGCGACCATCCCCAGCGCCCGCGGGTGGATGATCATCTCGGGGTGGCCGGACCCCGTGTCGAGCGCCAGGTGGGTGCCGGACAGGCGATGGCCGTTCGTGGCGACCATGCCCATGTCCGCCTCGGAGAACTCCCACAGGACGCCGTTCAGGATCGGGCGGGTCTCCTCGGTCGATGTCGCGAAGCCCGTCCGCTCGATCATCAGCGCCAGCGTGGCGCCGTCAATGCCGAACGCGTTGCCGTCCCACTGGATGCCCGGGGGAGTGGGGTACTCGCCGCGGGGGATGGTGGGGAGCTTGTAGCGGGTCCGCGTGGCCTGGCACCACAGGTGGAGCGTGTCCTCCTTCAGCCGCAGGGTCAGCACGCAGCCGTCGGGGATCTCCCGCACGATCTCGTGGAACTTCTTGCCGGCGACGAGCACCGCGCCCGGCTCGCTCACCGTGCCGGCGATCCGGCGCGTGACGGTGGTGTCGAGGTCGGTCGCCGTCAGCCGGACGTGCTCGGGCCCGTCGGTCTCGATCAGGATGCTGTGCAGGACCGGGAGCGAGGCTTTCCCCGGCAGCCCCGCCACCACGGCCGCCAGCCCCGCCTTCACGTCCTGCGGCTTCAGCCCGACCTCCATCACGTTCTGCGGCTCCGGCTGCAGCAGCACGGTCGGGTCGCTCGCCGCCGCGGGCGCGGGGACGTCCTGTGCGAGCACCGCGGTCTGCTCCGGCGCCTCGGCGTCCGTGGCGGGCGCGGTGCCGCTGACGCCGTCCGCGGCCCCGAATACCTCGTCCAGGGCGGCGTCGATCGCCGCCTCGGTTGCCGCGTCGATCACCACGCCGGTGCCCGCGGCCCCGCCGTCGTCGCTGGCGCCGACTTCCTCGGCGGACGCGGCGACGCCCACGTCGGCCTCGTTCGGGGCCACGGCCGCCGTGCTGCCGACGTGCGACTCCAACGCGGTCGCGACGGCCTCGGTCGGGGCCTCGGCCTCCGTCTCGGCGACCTGGGCCACGGCGGCCGTGTCGGTGCTCAGGGGGACCGTTGCGACGGCGCCCTCCTCCTCCTGCGCCCGCTGCGTCGACCCGGCGTCGCCTGCCGCCTCCACGCGCGTCCGGCCCGCCGCGCGAGCCCGGCGCTGGCGCGCGGGCGCGGGAGCGCTCTCGGTGCTCACGGTGGGGCTCACCGCCTCCGCCTCCGCCGCGGCCTCGCGCTTCTCCTCCCCGCGCTTCGTTCCGCCCGGTACCTCGGGCTTCTCCCGCCCGCGGCGCGAGCGGTCGGCACCCGCCACGCGCGAGCGCGCCTCCTTCGTCGTAGTCTCTTTTCCCTTCGCCATCGGTTGCTCCAGATCCGAGTGCAAGAAAACCGGGGCGAGGACTGGAATCGTCCTCTCCCCGGCACCAGGCCCAGCGCAGCCGAGCCCGCGTTCGCACCCCTCTCTTTTTCTTCCGGGGTTTCCGAAGTCGCGGTCGAACCTCCTATGGCAGGGGAAGCGGCGCGGCGGGGTACGCTCCCGGCGCGCGGATCGGAACGCCCGGCGGAATCGGAGGAAATCCCCGCATCGTGTCACGCACCCGGCGCACGGCGACCGTCCCGCCGGTGGCGCGCAGCTGGCGCGCGTAGGTGCGGCCGGGCACGGCGGACGCGCCGCTGTACGCGACGTTGCCATATCCCCATCCACCCGGGGGCTGGAAATAGGGGTGGAGCAGGCGGTCGTCGTAGAGGATCGACCGGGACGCCGGCTGCGTCGTGGGGGTCCCGGAGGGCGTGGTGCCGAGCGGCGTGGCGAACGTCGAACAGTCCGCCGAGGTATCCGGGCCTTCGGCTGCCTCCACTGCGCCGATGATGCGAAGCCCTGCGGAGCGCCAGTCCCCGAGCACCGCCGGTATTCCTTCCCAAACCCCTCCGAAGTACTGGCCGTCGCGGGTCTGGCAGTAGCCGGATCGGAGAACCGCCGTGATCGTGACGTTCGTCTCCGCCCGGAGCGGGGCAGCGGCGGGGGTGGTGCTGCCGGCGCGCGGAACGCTGTCCCACACCGCCGACGTCTGGAGCTGCGAGGCCGCTTCGTTCGGCAGCACGACGATCCGCGGTGCATGGATTTTCGCCGGGGGCGGTCCGTTGTAGCCCGCGCGAAATGCCGTGTTGAAGCTGCCCGCCACGTATACCGGGATCTCCGAGTGGATGGTGAGGGGACCGGCCAGGGAGGTCCCGTTCATCAGCAGGACGATCTCCTGGGCTCCCGAGGGATTCGCCCCGGCGGCCTGCCCCGCTGCCCGACGAATCGACAGCACGCCCCCGGCCACGGCGGGCATGGCGCCGAGGTCGATCCGGAACCCGTACAGGTTGGTGGGGCACCTCGCCGTGCGGAACGTGGTGCCGCCGATCGTCGCGTTGCAGCGTGGCTCCCGTCGCGCATCCGGGAGCAAGCCTCTCCACGGCAGTGCAGGGGAGGCCGGATCGGGAGCGGCGACCCCGGCCAGCTGGGGTCCGGGGAACGGCCACGGGAGGTAGGTGACCGCGGCGAGCACGTCGGCGCAGCCCTCGCCCTCGTACGCCGCGCCGCATGTGGCGGTGAACTCGCCCCCCGCGCCGGAGGTGGCGCGCTGGAGCTGTACCGACGGGAAGTATCGCGCTGCACCGCCGCACGTGAGCGAGCCGGCCGCAGGCACGTCGTCGCACTCGCCCGAGCCCGCGATGGCCGCGCTGCTGAGCCGACCGGGTCCGACCGGCCCGCCGAGCGCCGCGGGAACCCGGACCCGGCCGCCCGACGGGCGCAGGCTGGCGAGCGGGTCCGACTCCGCCTGTGCGCGGGAAACGGTCGCGAGCGGAAGCTGACCATCGCTCCCCACCACGAAGTGCGATGCCGGCGACGCGACCTCGATCCCGTCCCGCGCGTCGATTCCGCCCGTGTAGCGGATGATGTGGGCGCACGAGAGCGCGAGCAGCGTTCCGTCGACGCGCACCGGGCCGCTGATCGCGCTGTTCGCGGTCGCGGAGGCGCAGAGTTCGGCATCACCCGCGGCGTACAGCGCGTGCTGGTGGGCTGGAATCTGGGAGATTGCCAGGTCGCGCCTCACACGGTAGGCCGCCCCGTCGCGGTCCCGCACGGTCGCGTACACCGCGATCACGAGCGTGCGGGCCGCGACCAGGCCGCCGATCGGGGGGACGCCGGCGTACGAGAGGCGCGGCTGGTCGGTCCAGGTTGCGAGTGGCACCTCGTCGTGCGGAATCCGCTCGTTCTCGCGGATCTCGATCACCCGCCACCCGGAGCGTGGCTGGTCGAACTCGAGCTGTGGATCCGCCAGCTCGATGTCGAGCACCGCACTCGCGTTCATGACGGCGAGGTCGGAATCCCATAGCGCGCCCGAAACCTGCTGCGCGCGCGCGAGGATCCGCTCCTGCATTTCGGCCACGACGCCCTCGGCGGCCGCTGCGAGGCGCGCGCGGCGCGCCGCAGCCCCGGCGGATCGCTCCTCCGCCACGTTCAGGAACACCGTCGTGCTGAGTACGACGGTGGCGACGAGGATCAGGATCAACACCCCGTTGATCGTGAAGCCGCGGCGGCACAGGAGCCGCGCCTCGGAATCAGTCCGCGTCACCGGTGCCTCCTTGCAGGAGTGATCGAGTGGGCACGATGATCCACGCCTGCCGTTCCAGCGGCTGCGCCTGGCTCGCGGACGCCACGCGGTAGGTGTACCGGACCCGCACGGCCGCGATCGTGTGATGGCCCTTCCGGAACCGCCACGCGGGCTCGCGGCCGGATGCCGCCGGGGCCGCGCTCCACACGTAGTTGGCGTTCCCGGCGCCCGGGCGCAGATCGGCGGCGCCCGTGGCCGGCGTCCACACCCCTTCCTGAAGCGTCTCGACGCCGAGCCCGCGAACGGGACCCGCGATCGCCACTGGGGCGCGCCACTCCCCGGCGGGAGTCATGGAGTTCTGACGAACGAGGACCGTGTCGCGCCCCGGCTCCCCCCGGACCCAGAACCGGGACGCGCGGACGCGGACCGCCCGCACCTTGGGCAGTGCGCCGGCCCCGCTGCGCCAGAGGGCGAGCGGCGGGGACGGAAATCCGAGGTCCGTCGTCCGGTCCGCGACGCTGAGCTCCGTGAAAGCCGCCGTCGGCCCCTGGGCGCGGCAGGACGGTTCCTGCCGGGGTCCGGCGGTGACCAGCTGCTCGATCTCCTCGCAGCGAGAGCCATCGGGAAAGAACGCCTGGGGACAGGGTCCGGGGGCGGTCGTTCCGCCTGGCTGGCGGACGGAGCCCACGATGCGGAAGAAGGTCGATGAGGGACCGGGCGTGACCGGGCAGACGAGCCGTTCGGGGCAGTCGCCCGCGCAGGGGGCGTAGAAGACGGCCGGCGGACCCTGTACCTGGAGTGCTGAGAGTCCGGTCGAGCGCGTGCCGACGATGATCAGGTCGCCGTCGCGCACGCGGGCGCGGTGATCGCCCACCAGGGCCACGCAGTCGGCCGCCCCCGTTCGGCACGGGCGGGAAGCCACGGTCATGGCGGCCCCGTCGCCCTGGAGAACGATCAGGGTGTCCGCCGGTGCCCCGCCGGTTCCGGTGGCGGGCTTCACACCAACGCCGGCCAGGTTCGGGGCGGCCGGGAGTCCGGTCCCGGCGCTCTCCAGCGCGCGGCGAAGGACGCGCTCGACGGTGGTTTCGAGGGTGCCCGCATCGGTGCCGGAGCGCGTGGCGCCATCCACGGCACCGATCACCTCGCCGATCCGCGCAAGCACGTGAAAGAGGATGATGCTGATCAGCAGGACGTAGAGAAGCTCCAGCAGCGTAAAGCCGCCGCGGCCGCGGAGGTTCATGGCAGGTCTCCCAAGGGGGTTCCGTCGGGGCCGCTCGCCCCGACCGCGAAGGATCTGGTGATCGACCCCGTATCCGTGGGGCCCGCCGAGCGAGGAAAGGTCACTGTGATCGAATAGTCGTGGACGACACCGCCCGCCGAGCAGCCGGAGGGCGGAGGGTCCGAGGCGTTGTCGCGCGGCGCGCCTCCCACGGAGCAGCGGACGGTGCGGCGTGTGACGATCGAATAGCGCCCGTCGGCAGCCGTGCGTCCGGTGCGCTCCACGCGGTACGCCCGGACCGCTGCAACGCCGTCGGGATCGGCCGCGGTGAGGAGCGCGACCTCGTTGCGCAGCACGCGTTCGGCGGCGAGGCGTTCCTGCCGGTCGGTGGCGATTCGAGTATTCGTGGCGAGAGTGCCGACGATGGGATGGAGCGCGAAGCCGAGCAGCAGCATTGCGATGACGACGCCGTACAGAGTGAAGCCCGCCGTACGGCCCTTCTGCGTGGGTGAGGTCATTTTTCGCTCGCCTCCCACGCGGCGGAGGCCGGGTTCCAGCCGAACAGGAGCACGTCGCGCTCGCGCGTGAGGACCAGCGCCCACGACACGCGGGTGGAGCGCGAGTGCCCGATGAAGTAGACCACGTAGTCGGAGAGCCCCGTTTCGCACGCGTCGACCGTGCAGCGGACGGTGCCCGGGATGCGGCCGTCCGTGGCTGCGCCCATCGGATCCACACTGGCCGTGCCCCTCCTCCAGCGAACGCCGCCGTCGAGCACCACCCAGTCCGCGGACGGATCGTCCGCCGGCATGACGCCCGGCGGACCGGCGAGGGCGAGGAAGCGACCTCCTCCCTGTGCGGAGTCGGCCACGGCGCGCACCACGAGGTCGCCGCCATCAAGCTCCGCGTCGGCGAGCCCGGCCCCGAGCATCGCGCGCATCCGCATGGCCGCCCCCGCTGCTTCCCGGCGGGGGGATGGCCGGGTCGCGGTGGCGAATCCCCATGCGCCGATCGCGATCACAATCACGAGCACACCGACCATTTCAATCAGGGTGAAGCCGTTGGCCAGGCTTCGTCGGCGGGGTCTGTTCACGGGGTGAGTCTCGTCATCCGAGGGGAGGTACCCGGGGTACCAGCGTTCCGGGCGCGGCGGGTATCGCTGCTCCTGCCGGGTACCCCGGACCATGGCCCGCGGACGTTGAGCCCCGCGTTATTCCGCACCTGTGCGGAGACGCGCGGGACGTCCCGGATGGTCGTCCAGCCACCCCGTTCTCTCCCGCGCGAAATGCGGTTTCGACGCTTCCAACAAGACGTGTTCGTGGGGCTCGACCTGAGCCCCGGCAGGATCAAGCTGGTCGGCGTCACGAGCGGCGACTCGGGCCCGCGCGTCGTGTGCGCGGCGGACGAGGTGCTCGGCGGCGGGACGGAGGCGCCGCGCTTCGACGCGGCGTCGGTGGGGTCGCAGATCGCCGCCATTCTCTCACGGCTGCGGGTGCGCCCGTCCAGCATCGCGCTGGCGCTCGGCCCCGGCGAGGCCGTCGCGCGCCGGCTGGTGGTCGTGGATCAGGAAGGCGCGCAGATGCTCGCCAGCCTCGCCGTTCAGCTCGGCCAGGTGCTGGGCAGCGAAGTCACGACCCCCCGCATCGGGTTCGTGCGGCTGTCGTCGGCAGCTCCTCCCGGACGGGTGGCGGTGTTCGCCGGTGCCGCCCGCTCCGAGGCAGTCTCCGCCCAGCAGCGGGCCGTCGCGGCGACCGGCGTCCCGCAGGGTCCCGTCACGACCGCGGCGGGAGCACTCGTGAACGCGTGGCGCGCCTGCCGCCCCGCGGCGAGCGTGGGCCGGCGCGCCGTCCTGCTCCACGTCGGCGAGACGGCTGCCCTGTGGGTGATCCTCGACGGTGATGAGCCCGGGGCGCTCGACGCGCCGCTCGTCGGTCTCGCCTCCGTTCGGGAGCGTGCTGGAGCGCGCGGAGGTGGCGCGCATCAGACGGTGACGCTTCCGCCCGCGCTGCTCACCGAATGGACCGGCCGGCTGCGGCAGGAGATCGCGCGCGGGCTGCAGGCCGGCCGCCGCGAGGCGGGGCGAGCGGACGACGGGGATCCGTACGACATCTGGGTCTCCGGTGGCGGGTCTCGGGTGCCCGGCTTCCTGGAGTTCCTCGTAACCGCGGCGGACGCCCGGGTCTACCCGTTCGATCCATTGTCCGAGCTGGAGTGGACTGGTGAGGCCGGCGAGGTGTTCGGGCCCGCGCTCGTCCCCGCGCTCGGTGCTGCTCTGCAGGCCCAGGCGCAGGCGGAGGGCGGCAATGCGGCCACGGGGTTCGACCTGCGCGCCCCGCAGGAAAGTCGGGTGCACGCTGCGGGGCGGATGCCGCTGTCGTCGGTGGTGCGCACCATCGCCAGCGACGGCGCATTCCGGCTGCTCGCCGCCGCCGTGGTGGTAACCGTGACCGGAGCGGCCTATCTGGACGCCGGGCTCGGGGAGCGGCAACGGGTGGTCGCAGTCCGCGAGGCCCGCGCAGGCGCCGATTCGGGTGGCGTGGCGGCGGCGATGGCGCGCAGCCAGCTGCTGGAGGAGCGCCGCAGGTCGCTTGGCGGGCAGGTCGACGCCGTTCGGGCGCTGGAGAGCGGCCGCCTGGTGTGGCCGCGAGTCCTCCAGGGGATCGCGGCAGCCACGCCCCCGACTGCCTGGGTGTCCGACGTGGTGTCCGTGGAGGAGGATCCCGCGACAGGCGCGGTCGCATACCGGGTGCTCGGGTTCGCCGCCTCCGACGCCGTGGCCGGGACCTTCGCCGAGACGCTGGTGCGGACGGGTACGAGCAGCGAGGCAAGGATCGAACGGACCTCCATGGTGAAGATCGGCCGCATGCCCGTGGTGAGGTTCGAGCTGGCCGGGAGGTCCGGTCCGGGTGCGGCGAGCGCGCAGGAAGGGGGCGAGCAGTGATCAGCATTCCGTTCGCCCGCGACAAGGCGCTCCGCTGGGCAGTCGCCGGCGCCTCGCTCCTCGCGCTCGTCTGGTACGCGCAGCGCTACCGCCCGGCCTCCGCCGCGGTCCTGAGCCGCGAGACCGCCGTAGCCGCGCGAGAGGCGCGTGTTCAGAGCGCGCGCGCCGCGATCGTGGTCCTCGGCCAGGCTGGGCTGGATTCGCTCGTGGAGCAGTTCCGGGCCGATTCGGCGGTGCTCGCGATGCGTATCCCTGCCGCGGGCGCGGCGGGCGCCGCCGCCGCGGAAGTGAAGGAGGCCCTGTCACGCGCGGAGCGGCAGTTCGGGGTCCGAATCGCCGCCAGCGAGCCGCTTGCCCCCGCGACGGAGGGGGCCTTCCACGGCGGTGGCTACACGGTCACGGTGGTTGGCCGGTACGCGGACATCGGGGCGCTGCTCGCGTCGGTCGCGTCCATGCCCCGGGTGACCCGGATCCGCGGCCTTCGGCTCCACGCCATCCCCGATTCCCTCATCCGCTCCGCCACGCCCTACGGCGCTGCCGGCCCGGCCCAGACCGACAGCGCCGGCGCGGCAACCGCGCTGGCGGACGCGGGAGAGACGCCGTTCAGAGCCGTGGCCACCTTCAGCCTGGTCTGGTACACGCTTCCGTCCGGGCCCACGTCCGGCGATACCGTCGTCGCGCCCTCCTCCTTCGTTCCCGGAGTGACACCATGAAGAAGCTCATCCGCGCCGGTGTCGCCGGGGCGGTTCTCCTCTGTTCGGCGGCGGCGGGGGCCAGCGTAGCAAACGCGGGAAGTCCGCAGGCTGCCGAGTGGGACTACCCGCGCGCCGTCCGCGATCCGCTGGTGCCCCCGCAGGCGCTCTACGCCGGGCAAAACCTTCCGCAGATGGAAGTGACGCTGATCGGAGTCGACTCGCACAACCCGGGGCGTCCCCTCGCGGTCGTGCGCCTGGCCTCCACGCCACCCGTCCGGCGCGTGGTGCGGCCGGGCGACCGCGTCGGCGACTACCGAATCCTGCGGATCGACGCAGGCCGCGTGCGGGTCTCGGTCCCGGGACTCGGCGCATCCACGGTCATCGACCTTTCCGTCCGCGATTCAACCCCTCTCCAGCCGTGACTCCCGTGCCCCAGTTATCCCGCCGCGCGCTGGTACTTCCCCGGGTGGCCTCGATGGCGCTGCCTCTGCTGCTGGCCGCGTGCGCCGCGGGGCTTGGTGGCGCCTCCCCCCGATTCCGCACGCTCGCCGAGATGCGCGCGCAGGTCGAGGCGGACTCTGTGCGCCGCGCGGACGCCGCCGCCGCGCGCGGCCCGCGTGCCCAGCCGATCATCCCGCAGCCCGCGCGCGATACGGGCGCGAGGGTGGCCGCGCAGCCGGCGCCCACGAGCTCGCCGGCGCCCGCCGGGACGACTCGCCGGGCGCAGGAGCCGGTACGCCAGGGCAAGTGGATTCACGTCGGACCGAATCCGCCGCGGATCGATCTGCCCCTCTTCGACGCGCCCGTCGCGGACGTGGCGAGCTACATCGCGGAGCGGGTCGGCGTCGACATCGTCGTCAGCTCCGACCCGGAAGTCCGCGGGATGCGGCTAACGGGCGAGATCCGCGACCGGTACTGGCACGAGGCCTTCGAGTCCATCCTGGAAGCCCACGGCCTGCGCGCGGTGCAGGCGCCTTCCGGGATCATCACCGTCGTGAGCGCGCGGGAGGCCAACCGCGGGCGACGCCCCGAGCTGATCAACCTCCAGTTCAGGGACGCGCGGGACGTGGTGAGCGCGTTGCAGCCGATGTTCGAGGGCGCGGCCGCCGACTCGACGGCGCCGGGGAGCGTCGAAGTGCTGGGCGACCCGTCGATCAGCCGTACGCTCGTCGTCTACGGCTCGGCGGACCAGGTCACCGCGATCCGTCAGGTGGTCGCCGAATACGACCAGCGTCCGGCGAATGTCTCCGTCGAAGCCTGGATGCTCCTGGTGAACCGCTCGGCGATGGATCGCCGCGGGGTGACCTACTCCTTCGTCCCACTGCTGAACGACTCCACCGGCGGGCAGACCACCGGGGTGAACATCGGAGGGTCCGGGGCCGGCGCGATTCCCGGGTTGTCGGGGCAGGCGTTCTCCCTGCGGGGCGGTCTTGGAGCGATGCCTGTCGGCCTCAACGTGTTCATCGACGCGCTGACATCGGCGGGGTTCGCCGAGACCGAAACGCGGCCTCTCGTCATGACGACGTCCGAGCGGGAGGGCCGGATCAGCGTCGGCGACTCGTACATCCTGCCGAATCCCCAGCCCATCCTGGCGGGCGGCGGCGTCATCGTGCCCGGCGGCCAGCCGGGGCTCGGTTCGGACACGACGGCGACGTCCGGCGGGTACCCGTCCGGCTCGCAGCCAGGCACCGCGAACGGGCTCGGCGCGGTGCCGTCCGGTGGATTCGCCCAGTTCCTCACCGGCACCACTCTTCGCGTCACGCCGATCGTACTGGATGGCGGACGGCAGGTGCGGATGAAGGTGGACCTGCTCCGCGACGGCGGGACGCTGAGCCCGGACGGGCGGAGCATCACCGGCGGTCGGCACAGCACCAACACGGAGGTGATCGTGGACGACGGGGTCCCGATCGTCATCGGCAGCTTCACCGTCCAGGGGCAGTCCCGGGCGTCAAGCCAGGTGCCGTTGCTCGGCAGCCTGCCGCTCCTCGGCAGGCTGTTCAGGAAGGACGAAGTCGCGAGCAACTACATGGACCTCGTGATCGTGCTCGTTCCCCACGTGCATGCTCCCAGCCGGAGGGTAGACCCGTGATCCGACTGCCGATTCGCGCTTCTGGCGCGCTGGCCGCCGTGCTTGTTCTCGCGACGGGGTGTGTGGACCGTCCCCGCCTCTTTGAGCCGGTTGATCCGCCCGCGATCAACATGGCGCTCCCCCAGGGGGAGATTCAGGTCCACGAAAGGGACTCCGTGCGCGTCGCGGTCACGGGCCAGGGCACGTCGCTGCGGGCGCAGCTCCTCCTGCTGGATTCCGCGGGGAGCGTGCTCTGGCGCTCGGCGCTGGTGCCTGTGACCGGCGGCACGGCCGACGTCCCCGTCGAGGAGGTGCCGGCGGCGGTGGAGCGGGGGCGGACGGTCTTCATGACCGGCATCGTGGCAGACGGTGACGGAGCCCGCTACTACGCATCCGACGACACGGTGGCTGCGCCACGCCTGTCGGACGCGGCGCGGCGGGCGGCGCGGATCTGGGCCGGCCAACGCGTGAGGACCGCCGACGGCAGCATGCCGTCCGATCTGACGCTCGACGCGGACCGCGGGCGTGCATACTTCCCGATCCCCGGCTCCAGCGCCGTCGGGATCCTCGATCTCACGGGCGCGGGCCGCATCCTGGGGAGCCTCGACACTGGATTTCGGCCTGGGCGCGTCGCGTATCGCGCGGGCGTGCTCGCCGTTCTCGGCGAGAGCGGTGGCGAGCTCGCTCTCCTGCGTACCGGACAGGAGCCGCGCGGCGAGTCGACGCTGCTCCCCGCACTGGAACTGGAGCTCGACACCACCTTCTTGGGAGCGGTCCGTCCGACCGCGCGCGGGCTAGCCGTGGGCTGCCGCGACGGGGCCTGCACGGATCCGCTCGCATTGATTCCGAGCGCGCTCCAGGTAATCGAGGGCAGCGTGGTGGAGCCCGCCGCGGCGAGCGTTCTTCGGCTAGTGACGGCTGGCGATGGCGCCCAGCCGGGGATCCCGGCGCTGGTGCTTCCCAGGTTCGCGAGCGTGATCCGGGGCGACACGACCGCCGCCGCTCGCGTCTACGCCCCGCGGACGCCCGACGGGAACCGCGCGGAGGTGCTGAGACGGGACGACGTGTCCGTCTGCCTTGCCACGTCGCTTGGGGGCGCTGTGCTCGCCGCTGGCGCGCCAGGCGTGGTGTACGTCGTGAGCCCATCCGCAGGTGCCCCCGTCTGTGGGCCGGGGACCGGCATCATCCGCCTCGACGGGGTGGGAACCAGCGGTGTTTCGGTCTCCGCACTGGCGGTCCGCAACACGATGGCGGATAACAGGATCGCGGCGGTGGCGGAGCTGCACGTCGACGACGCCGGCGGCGCTGTGATCGCGCGCGCCGCGGACGCGGTGCTCGTGCTCGACTCCTACCTCCGCGTGCGAGGAGGCGTGCCGGGTCCCAACGCGCGCGCGGTGGCGTGGCTGCGCGGCGCGCCGGGGACCGCCGCGCGCTTCGCGGTGGCCGACGCCGAAGGTGTCACGATCTACGACGCGCAGCGGCTCACCGTAGTCCACCGGCTCCCGCTGGGCGCCACGCAGGGCCCTCTGGTCTTCCTGGCCCGGGAGAACGGCGAGCGTGTGATTGCCGCTCCGACCGCGGGCGGATTCGTCGTGGCCAGCGTACCCAACGAGTAAGATGCCAAGCGATACCCTTCTCGAACTGATCGAGCTGGCGGGCGCGCTCCGGCCCGCGCACGAGGACCTGCTGGAGCGCGCGCGCGCGTTCGGACGCGGCCTCGGGATCGAGGTGCTGGATCTGCGCCCCGCGGCTCTGGGCGGGGCGTGGGAAATCTGCGTACGCGCGCTTCCCGCGCCCGAATCCGCCCCCGGCGACCCGGCGCCCTCCTCCCCCGGCGGCCTGGGGCCGGCACTGGCCGGTCGTTCGGTCCGGCCGCCGCCCTTTCTCAGCCCGGTCCGCGCGAGTGCGCCCTTCGACGGGGATGGAACCGACGACATCATGCGGTTCATCGCGGAGGCGGACCCCGGCACGCGGGTTCCGCCACGAGGGGGTCCCGCTCCGGGTGCGGTGGTCCCCGTGCTGTCCGCCGGAGAGCGGGTGGGGTTGCTCGCGGCCACGATCGCCGGTGACGCGCTCCTCTCTCTCCAGCACCGGGGACTCGCCGGCGATCCGGCCGAGGTGGACGGCGCGCTGGTTCACGCACGCGAGCAGTATCTGACCGAAGTCGGCCGGTGCGGGGTGGACGTCCCGCCGGCCGACCTGGCCGCCGATTTCGACCGCGCCGCGGCCGACCTCTGCCACACCCTCCTGAACGCCTCCGGCTGATGGCCACCACGAACTTTGCGCTCCGGCGCTACATCGCCGAGATCGTCTACTACGGTCCGGGCCTCTGCGGGAAAACCACGACGCTGGAGCAGATCGAGGCGCAGCTGCCCGGCGCCAGGCTGGTGCGGGAAGACACGGAAGGCGAACGCACGGTGTTTTTCGACCTCCTTCCGATCACCGTGCCGCTGCCCGGAGGATGGTCGCTCCAGTACAACGTCAAGACCGTACCCGGCCAGGTGCAGTACGTCCGGGCGAGGCAGCAGAACCTGCGGGACCCCGATGCCGTGGTGTTCGTCGCGGACAGCCACTATCAGCGCGCGGAGGCGAACCTGGTGGCGATGGACGATCTGCGGCGCACGCTGGAGGCGAACGGCCGGAGCATCCTGGAAGTGCCGGTGATCCTGCAGTACAACAAGCAGGATCTCCCCGACATTCTCAGCTGGGACGAGCTCCAGCAGCGATTGAACCCGCTGGACTGGCCGGCGTTCGCGTCAATCGCACGCGAGCGGCGCGGGATCCTGCAGCCGCTGGGCGCCGCGATGGCCGCCGCCAAGTCCCGCGCGCTGGGGCTGATCCAGGCGGCTCCCACGTAACCGTCCCGCGCCGCCGGGCGGATGCGCCCGTCCAGGCGACGGGGGAACCTGCGCCTGAAGGCCGGAGCGATTCCTCCGGCCTTCGGCGTTTCAAGAACCGTCTTTCGAGGGTCACGGTATCTGGATGGAGAGGATCGACGCTCGGCTGCCGATGCCGCTTGATCCCCGTCCATCGCACCAACGCGTGCCGTCGGCACGCCTCGGTCGCATCACCGCAACGTCTCACGCGAAGACCAACATGCAGCTCCTCACGCGCCCGCGGGCGGCCGCGCCCGTCCGAATCCCCCCGCCGCCGTCCACGCGGCTCCGCCGCCCGCCACGGCCGGTCCCGCGCTTCGCCAGCGTCCCCGCCTACCGCCGCGGTTTCGCGCCGGGGTACACGCTGATCGAGATGATCGGGGTGGTGATCATCGCGGCGATCCTGCTGAAGATGGTGGTGCCGAACCTCCTCGGCGGCAGCGAGGCGGTACGGAAGAACGCGCTCATCAACGACCTGAAGGGCTACCACAGCCAGGCGGCGCTGCACTACCAGGACCACGCGCAGTTCCCCACGGGGATCCAGGCCACCGGCACCCCGACGGCCGGGACCATGACGTACGCGACCTCGCCGGGGGTGGGGCTCAGGGTCACCGGCGTGACGCAGGCGGGCTACACGGTGCGCGCGCGCAGCACCGAGCTGCGGAAGTGGGAGTGCACGATGACCATCTCGAAGACGAGCGGCTACAACCCGGTGTGCACGGAGCTCGCGGCGGAATGGGCGGGCACCGATCCGGCGGCCTGAGCCGCGGGTCATGCGTCGTTCGCGGCGCCCTCGAACCGAGAGAAGCCCCCCGGCGATCTGCCGGGGGGCTTCCGTATTCTGGACTCAAGCCTTTTGGATGTCCGGTGTAAAAGGGGCCGACGAAATGGAGATGCGTACCGCCACCCTGTTGGAGGTAAGCTCCGACCGCGCTGCGCGCCCCGCACGCGAGGTTTCATTTCGGGCTCAACAGTAGCACGTAGCGGGGAGTGTCGGCTTCATCGGCCTTGTCCGTGCAGGACAATGCTTCCATATTTGCAGCGTATCACTGCAACTTGTCACCTCATCCTCCCGCTGAATGCCTCCGATCGTCCTGCCCGTACTGCGCGGCTATTCGGCTGATCGTCCAGTATTGCTCGGGTTTGGTCCCGCCAACCTGCTCCACAAATTGAGCTTTGCTGATGTCCTGGATGAAGCCGCTGGGACCGGGTACCAGCGCCGGATCTACATGCCCCACAGCCTTGATTTCAGGCGTTACATCCAGAAGGAAGGCAGTACCACGATTCCTCTCACGTTCAACCTGCGCTCAAATACCAAGGGAGCATGGCGGATCAAGGCTGGAGGAGGTGGTACTGCGCAGTTGATCGTGCGTGAAGGTGCGGCCGGGATACTCGCTCAAGTTGACTGCCAGCACCGCCTCGGACGGATTCAGGACCTCGATATCCAGCTGCCCTTCATGTGTTTTGTCGAGCTCTCGGTCCGCGAAGAGTTAGAGGTATTCAACATCATCAACGGCAAGGCAAAGGGCTTGAGCGGAAGCCTGCTTGATTATCATGAGGTCCGTCTGGCAGCGGATCTGAGTGTGGATCGGCCCGAACTGTTCATCGCGTTCTACTTACGCGACACCGAGGAATCTCCATGGTACCAGCAGCTGGATCTTGGTGGTGACAAGACTGTCGGCAAGTACCGGCGCGCGTCCCTTCGGATGGTACAGGAAGCGGTGAAACGGTTCCTGAACGCATCAGAGGCGCTGTCCAGCGGAGTAGCGCCCATCGAGATCGCGCGGGTTGTCCGCGACTACTGGACCGCGGTTGCTACTGTGCTCCGGCATGAATGGGTTCATCCGCGGCGCAATCTTCTTAACAAGGGTGTGGGGATCTACGCACTGATGGATCTGTTGGCCGACCTGTGGATCGAGCGCCGAGGGGACGCGGCTCAGCTCACGTATTCATACTTGGAAGCGACACTTAGCGATTTCGCCGGCGATTTCGACTGGTCTAACACAGGTCCTCTGAAGGGCCTTGGTGGTAGAGGCGGCGCAAAAACGGCATTGAATCTGATCCGCGCTGCACGGGCAAACTCGCGTGGCAGTGCCTCATCTCCAAGCTCTAGCGGCGTACGCAAGCGCAGAGCGCCCTTGGCCGAGAATCACGCCCATGGCTAACCGCAAAATCCTCTTGATCGAGCCGGGTTACAAGAACAAGTACCCGCCTCTCGGACTGATGAAGATCGCCCAGTATCATGGGCCTTACGGAAAAAAGGACCGCGTCCGGTTCATCAAGGGCGAGGACCGGTCAGTGCTTAGTGAAACGTGGGATCGCATCTACATCACGACACTGTTCTCCTTCGAGTGGAAGCGGATTGCTGCTGCAATCGACTTCGCACTCGAAGTAGCGAATGGAGCATCCGAGCGGATCTTCGTCGGCGGCATTGCTGTCTCGCTGATGCACCAGCGCTTCCTCGACCAGCCGCATTGGCGGGGAATTCGGTTCATTCAAGGATTGCTCGACCAAGCTCCCGCGATCTCGTTGCAGCTGGACGACTTTGCCGGAGAATTCTACAGTGACGACATCGATGGACGTTCAATGGACGATCATGTCCCGGACTACAGCATCCTCGACCAGATCGAATACAAGTATCCCGTGCGGGACGCGTACTTTGCGTATGCCTCGCGCGGCTGCATCCGCAAATGCTCTTTCTGCGGCGTTCCGAAGCTTGAGGGGGACCTGCGGGAAACGGAGTCCATCTCCTACATCGTGCGTAGCGTAGAGGAACGGTATGGGGCGAAGAAGGATCTCGTGCTGATGGACAACAACGTCGTCGCCGCTGCTAAGTTCCGGGAAATCATCGCTGAGATCCGCGACCTCGGTTTCGAGGCGGGGGCCAAGCTCCATCGAGGGCGTGTGCCTGTCCAGCGCCGTGTGGATTTCAACCAGGGTGTCGACGCTCGCATTCTATGCAAAGACCCCATGTACCTCCGGGAACTCGCTACAATCTGTCTCAGTCCGCTCCGGATCGCGTTCGATCACCTCGGCTTGAAAAAGCCCTACACGCAAGCTGTCCGTTATGCGCATGACGTCGGTCTGACGAATCTCTCGAATTACATGCTGTACAATTTTCATGACTCGCCGTCGGATCTTTTTGAGCGCATGCGGCTGAACGTGGCACTCAACGAGGATCTCGGAATTCGGATTTTCTCGTTCCCTATGCGCTTTCAGCCGACGGATAGGCCGGACCGTGGACATGTGGGTGAGAAATGGAATCGGCACTTCCTCCGCTCGATGCAGGTGGTGCTGCAGGCCACGGGCGGCATCGTGAGCGGGTCGCCGCAGTTCTTCAAGCGCGCGTTCGGAGATACCTACGAGGAGTTCGAGAGCATCTTGATCCGGCCGCAGCGCATGATCTTCAATCGCGAGTGGTACGAAACCATGGACGGGAAGCCCGAGTTCGAGCAGTACCAGTCAGACATGGGCCGGCTCTCGGCCAGCGAGCGGGCAGAGTTGCTCGGCCTGCTGGCGGTGGGCGAGCCGGCGGAGTTCCCGGAGTATGCGCGTGCGTTCGCCGGAACTCCCCTCGCCCGGGTGCTTGAGCACTACTTCCCCCTCACGCGCTCCGAAGAGCAGGAGATCTGGACCCGCGCTCGGCAGGCGCGGCTGGAGTCACTCCAGGAGGTCGCTACCATTCCTGATGACGAACTCGTCGAAGACGCCGGGCTGTATGATGAAGATATTCCGCTCCCGGCGAATGCTGCTGTAGCGGAAGAGGTGTTTGCGTGAGCCCCGGGACTCTTTCGTCGCGGCCGCCGAAATCACAGGAATCACTGACGATTCCGACCGAGCCCGTGGTGATCGGAAAGGACATCATCGAGCTCTTCAGCACGGCGATGTACATCGATCCGCTCACGCTCTATCGCGAGTACGTGCAGAATGCCGTGGACGCCGTCGACGCGGCCTGCAGCGCGGGGCTCCTCGAGAACCGATCCGAAGGGCGGATCGAGATTCACGTTGACCCCGTCCGGCGAGAAGCCCGTTTCCGCGACAACGGCATCGGGGTGTCGGCCGAATCTGCCGTTCGGGTGCTAACCGCCTTCGGCGCAAGCGAGAAGCGGGGCCAGAGCGCACGCGGCTTTCGCGGCATCGGCCGTCTGGCAGCCCTGGGATTCTGCCAGGTCCTGACCTTCCGTACCAAGGCGGCCGGTGACACCAGGTCGACCGAACTCCGGTGGGACTGCCGGCGCCTGCGCGACCTTCTTCGCGACCCGGAATTCTCGGGAACGCTGGATGAGATCATCCACCGCGTCGTGACGGTTGCTGCCGGACCGGAGCAAGGCGCCGCTGTACACTACTTCGAGGTGCACATGGAGCGCGTCATGCGGCTCCGCGGCGACATGCTCCTCAACGAGGATACCCTCGCCCGCTACCTCTCTCAGGTTGCGCCGGTTCCGTTCAGCCCCGATTTCCAGTTCGGCGCAGAGATCGAGGAGTTCCTGGCGGAGCACCTGCCAACGGGCCATTTCGACATCCGGATCGGTGGGATGGAGCGGGGCCTTACACGGCCGTTCCGGAACCACGTGCAGATCACGGCGACGAAGCTGGACAGCTACCTGGAGTTGCAGCGAGTTACGATAGACGATCCAGATCTCGGGACGGTAGCCGCAGGCTGGGTTCTGCATCACAACTACCTCGGAGCAATCGCCGCCGAGCGCGAAGTCCGCGGGCTTCGTGCTCGCATCGGCGATATCCAGATTGGCGGTGCGGATGTGTTTGCCGAGATCTTTCCCGAGACACGCTTTGTGAACTGGGTCGTGGGGGAGATTCACATACTGGATCCCAGGGTCGTGCCGAACGCCAGACGTGACGCCTTCGAACAGAGCCCTGCGGCAACCGCACTCACGCTCAACCTCGTTCCCCTTGCACGTGGCCTCACGCAACGGACGCGCGATAGCTCGATGCGGCGCGTTCGCGAGAAGGCTTTCGATGCTTCCGAGGCACGGGTTGGGGATATCCTCGCCCTTCTGGAACCGGGGTTGGTGACCGGTACCGCTGCAGGTGCGCTTATGCGCGACCTGGATCAGGCTCTGGAGGTGATGGCGAAAGTCGCGGAGTCCGATCTGTTCGCCGCGGAGGATCAGGCCAAGCTGCGGTCGCGCCTCGCCGAACTGCGGGAGCGGCGCCATCGCCTTCCTGCTCATCCCCCCGGGGCACATCAACTCGCGCGGTTTCCAGGATCCGAGCGTGAGGCGTACGAGCGTGTTTTTGCTCTCGTTTTCGAATGCATGAGAGATAGTGCGGCGGCACGCACTCTCGTCGAGCGTCTCGCCGAGCGCCTCAACGAGCAGCAGTGAATTCCGGGCAGGCGTGAAACACCGGAGCCACGAAGTTGAAGCGGCTGCCTGCAGGTGGATCTAGGCAGCCGCATATCAGGGGTGGACTACGGTGCGGGTCGCGCTATCGGCGCAACCGGGCACGACATCACGACGAACGAGTACGTGGACGCGTGGGCTGATTCGGGGGCAACTCCGAACGGGATCGGCGGTGCGGACCCTTTTCGGTTAGCCGACGCATGAACTGCAACCGCGTGGTCGCCGCACGATGGCGAATCCACTGGCAATTGGCTCGGTCTGCGAACAACCGTCCCTAATGCAGCAAGTCGCGCAGCTTGTTGCGGATCTGCTGAGCGCCTTTCGCGTCGGTAGACTCATCGACCGCTCGATCAACGAGCTGGAACTTCTCCCATGCGCCACTAGGCCATTTTTTCGGGTGCTTTTGATCCCACAGCTGCTTAGAAATTGACGGAGCAGCTGCAGGCTGCGAGGAGCTCTGACCCTGATCGCCTCCGGAATCCTTAGCAGTGTCAGCAGCATCAGCAGAGTCAGCGGTGACGCCCGTGTTCTCAGTGCCGGAAGCTTGCGGCGTATTTGGCTGAGAACCGTCATTGCTGTTCGCCTCACCAGGATTCGGTGTTTGCGCGGAATCGCTGGGCGTCTGGGACCCATTGGAGTTTGCGACCGCGCGTTCGTCTACTTTCTTTTTCGTTTTGGGATCAACGATCAAGTCGTACGTGAGGGGGGGCTTGGCCCCATAGGTCTTGCAAAGCTTTTTGAGTGTTACTTCCGCGGCGGTGTGAACAGCGGGCCCCTTGGCATCCTCCTTGTCTTCTAAATCGTTCAGCGCAGTCTGGCGCTTCTGGATCCAATCTTCAACCTTGTCCAGCGCCTGCGTCAGTTCCGCTTCGAACTCGCGGCGTGCTGGCGAATCTTCGAACTGGGATCTCTCCGCGCTCGGCCGCAGGCGCGGGTCCACCGCGTGAATCTCGCCGATGAGGTGCCGATACAGGATGCCAGCGCCCGCTTTACCCCAAAACCGCCGCGGCAGGGACGGATCTCCGATCCCAAATCCGTTCAATCGCGTCTGAAAACCGGCAGGCACCCCTTTGGGGAGCACGGTGGGTTTCCGGTGCACACAATACCAGAGCACCGCCAGTCGCTTTCCATTCCGGCGAAGCTCCCGAAATGTCGGCGGCAGCAGATCCTCGTACCCGTCAGCGAAGAAGTTGACCGCAGCTTTTGCGTCACGCGGATTTGCGGTGGCGGGCGTCAGCGCGACTTGGATTCGTCTTAGCTCTATCCCTTTCGCCACGAGTTGCTTTTGGATCTGTTTCGCGTGGCGGTGTCCCTTGGGAAACGAAAGCGGAATAGCTGCCTGAAGGTACGATGTAAGCCCGCTCTCGTCGGCGAGCGCCTCCCTGAGATGATCCGCCGGGTTCGTTAGGCGAACCAGGGAGAACGCCTTCTTGTCATCCAACGGGGCGCTTCCGACGAAATCCTCGATCACGGTGAATTGCTCGAGGGCATCGACGAGGGAGAGGACACCGAGGCTGGGATCGGCCTCGCGGCGTTCACGTTCCGCACGCATCCCCGCGAAATCGATCCGCAGCACATATACGCTGCTCCCACCCTGCGGCCGCGTGATGAGCTCGAGCGAGTCCGCCACATTGTAGGACGAGTATACCCCGATCCCTCTGAAACCCACGTCGCCCGGCTTCTTCGCGGAGACTGCGACCATCCGCGCCTGGTCGAGCCGTGTTGGGTTCAGGCCGATGCCGTCATCGCGAATCCAGATCTCATCGTCTCGGAGAACGATGTGCACCCGGCGGGATTTTGCATCGAAGGCATTCTGAATGTACTCGCGCACGACATCCAGCACTTGGCCGTACAGAGCGCCGGAGACGATATCCAGGAGACTGGCTCCGACGTACTCGTTCCCGATGGTAAATTTATATTGTTTCGGGGAGGCGGACATCGGCCCGTGGGGGAGATAATAAGGGAGATAAATAGGATGATCTCGCGGCCCGCAACTTAGTTGCCGTTTCCATTGTGCGCCAGTTACGTTCAGAGCGGACGTTCCGTGTTCTCAGCCGGGAGTTTTTGGCCCCTAACTCGACCCACTCGTGACTTCAATGACGCGCCCTTCTATCGCGGTGACCATGTTGAGCCGATTTCAAGGTCCAGGTGGAGTCCCCAAGTTGATCGAAGGTCTCAGGCTGCAGCCGATACTCGCCGGCATCAGTGAAGCCGCAGAGGAACTCGCGCGGACCGCTTCTCTAAGATCGTTCAACGAGGGTGATGTTCTCATCAGCCAAGGTGCCGGGGATAGTCGTATCTACCTCCTCCTCGCTGGTGTCGTCTCCGTACAGGTAAACGGCGTTGAGGTGCGGCGTCGCGAGGCGGGAACGTGCGTGGGTGAGATGGCCGTCATCGATCCTGCCGCACCGCGCGCGGCGACGGTTGTCGCTCTTCAGCCGACGGTGGCCGTGGTGGTGGACGGATCGGAATTTTGGGCTTTTGCAGATCGGTTTCCCCGCGTATGGAAGGCCTCAGCACAGATCGTCTCCGCACGGCTTCGCGAGCGCGGCGGGCTCGTCCCGCCGCGGCGAACGACGCCTGAGCTCTTCGTGGGCTGCTCCGTGGAGGGACTATCCACTGCCCGTGAGATCCAGAAGGGTTTTGCCTATGACCCGCTGACGGTGCGGATGTGGACTGACGGCGTATTTGCTCCCTCCAGGAGTGGTTTGGATAGCTTGGAAGTGCAAGTAACAAACAGCGATTTTGCTCTCCTCGTGTTGACTGCTGACGACACCGTCACGAGCCGAAGAAAACGTGCCTTGGCGCCTCGGGACAACGTCCTATTTGAGCTCGGGATGTTCTGCGGTGTTCTTGGCCGTAATCGTACATGGGTCCTCAAGCAGCGCGGGCTCGATTTGAAGCTGCCCTCGGATCTGCTTGGATTCACTCCGCTCGAGTTTGCTCCGGGGGAACCGGCTACCTTGAATGCTCGGCTGGGCCCCGTCGTTACCGAACTACGGGAACGGATCTCGGACCTGGGGTCGAGGTAAGCATGGGGCTTCACACAGATCTGGCCGCCTGGGTGCGGAAGACACTGAAAGAGCCGTGGACTATCCGGAATGGATCGGTCGTCCCCACGGCCGATTCTGTCGGCCTGGGCAACCAGGCCGTTCGATTGGAGGGTTGCGTTCTGTATGCCGATCTTGCCGGTTCTACGGACTTGGTGGATACGAAGGAACCGCAGTTCGCAGCTCTGGTCTACAAGACCTATCTCCACTGTGCGGCAAAGCTCATTCGGGAATCAGGCGGACAGATCACCGCCTACGATGGTGATCGGATCATGGCAGTGTTCCTGGGCTCGAACCAGTGTCCTAGTGCAGTGACCGCAGCCCTCCGAATCAACTATGCATGTCTCAACACGGTCAATCCAATAATGAAGCAGGAGTTCCCGTCGGCCAATTACGTCGTCAGACACACCGTCGGGATCGATAAGAGCATGCTCTTCGTTGCGACCGAGGGAGTGAGAGGAGCGAAGGACTTGGTGTGGGTCGGCCGGGCGGCAAACTACGCGGCGAAGCTTTCGGATCGGCCGTCCAAGGCAATCTGGATCACGTCGGATGTCTTCGCAGAACTTCCACGGAACCTCCGCGTCACGACCGCGGGACAATCGTGCTGGGCAGAGGAACCGTGGCGGGGCATTCGCATCTACGGGTCCGATGCTACAATGCAGATCCCAGACTAAGCGCTTTGGGGCCGGCATTCGGGAGGTGCAATTCGCGCCGTGGCGCCATTCCTACCGCGACGCGTAGTTGAGATGTTGGCTCGGGCGCGTCACACAGGTCGACTTGGAGAACGCGAACTTAGCGACAAATCTGTGGCTGCGAGAGCGGCTGCATGGCCACGACGGTGAGTAGCCGGCATTCCACATACTAGCAAGGATCTCCACGCATGGCGACTCCCGCCAGAGGGGCGAAGAACGGCGTTGCGGCCGATGCACCCGAGCAACTCACGCTTTCTGAGTTACTCGATGCTGAACCCGACAAGCTTCACCAGGTACCGATCGATCCGGAGGGTATCGGCGGCGAGCTCCTCGCGATCCTGTCCAAGGGTCTATACAACAACCCGCTCGACTGCATCCGCGAGTACGTCCAAAACTCTGTAGATGCCGGCGCGCAGCACGTCACCATCAAGTTGACGGGGAACTCAGCTGCGATTCTGGATAGCGGTCGTGGTATGAACCTCGACGAGTTGCTCCAGGCTCGGCAGTTCGGACTCTCCGCAAAATCCATCGCTGAGCACGTTGGTTTCCGCGGAATCGGGATCTACTCGGGGTTCGACATCTGCAACCGACTTCGCATCACGACCAAGCGCGCGGGCGACGAACATATTCACGTGCTGGTTTTCCAATTCGCGTCAATGCGCGAGGTGCTCGACGCGGACAGGAACAAGTCGGGCAAAGAGAAGACATCGCTGATCCGTCTTCTTTCCAATCACACGTACGTCAAGCGTGAACGATCGTCGTTTCCGAAGGAGAAGCACTTCACGCATGTAGAGTTGCAGGAGATCAATGATGTTCACGTGAAGCAGCTTTCCAACCGCGCTGAGATGCGGCGCTATCTGCTGCAGAACCTGCCCGTCGACTTCCATCCCGATTTCCCATACCGCAAGCAGATCAACGACGCGCTTTACGCGCGGGTGCCGTCCTACAACGCTGTCAGCATCACGCTCCAGTCCGATGGCATTCCGGACGAAACCGTGACCAAGGACAATATCCCGGATCTGCAGCCGCCCGCCTATGACTATATTGTCGATAGCACTGGTCGGCAGGTTGCCTACTACTGGGCCTGCCTCAACGCGAAACGCGGTGCAATTGACAGCAACTACAAGAGAGCGGAGGGACAGCCGAGCTTCGAAGGCTTCGTCTACAAGGTGAAGGGGTTCACGATCGGTGACCGCGATGTGCTCCGCGCAGCATTCAAGCAGGCACAGCTGTATCGGTGGTATACCGGCGAGATCTACGTTCTGGATGATGATGTCGTGCCGAATGCCGGGCGCGACGCATTTGAAACTAGTCCAGCGCGTCGGTCGCTTGATCTCGCGGTGCGGGGGCGGCTCGGACTTCTCGAGAAGGCTGCCCTGGAGTTCCAAGTCAACGAAGCTGCCAGGGAAAAGGTAGTTGAAGCTGAGAAGGACCTCAATGTGATCGCCTCGGAAATTGAAGCGAACGCGATAGAGGATCCACTCGGAACATGGGGCGAACTGAATGAGATCCTGCGCGTTCTGGCAAACCACAAAAAGGCGAAGGCTCGTGATGTGAAGCCGCGTCTGGAGGAGGCAACAAAGAAGGCGAAGCGCCTCCAGGATGTGGTCAGAAAGATGGTCGATGATCCGCGCTCAGAGGCAGAGCGGGCGAAAAAGGCGGCTAAGGCAGGCAAGCGGACAACATCGGACGCGCAACGAAGACAAGCGGAACCGGCACCGCGGCTGCCCTCCGCTTTGAGCGAAATCGGTTTCGAGACGGACGGCGATCTCGGCGCATTCATCACCATCGTACAAAATGTGTTGGAAGATGTGCTTTCGCTCGATAGCCCAGCGTACCGGAGCATCGTCTCAGGAATTGTTGCGCGCGCGGCCGAGTTGACCGGCGCGGACGTTTAGGCGGCGCCGGAAATGGCGTATCAAGACAGCGAGAACAAACGAGTCATTCGACGCGTTTGGGATGGTGCGCTCATTGAGGCGCGCTTCCGTGAGTTGGGACGCCCGCTTAGTTATCTTGGGCTTTGCGGCCCCGAGATCCATGATCTCCTCGACTGGAAGCCGTGGCTAGGCCAGCGCACTGGTGTTGAGTGGACCGGCCGGACGCCCGAGGAGAGAGAGATTGCTCAGGAGACGATTGGTCGCTTGTTAATGAACGTAGCCGTTCACGAGGTCTCGTCCGAGTTCCAACTGCTGCGTGGTGAGATAGAAGACGTGATCCTTGATGGAACTGACCAGGATGGGCATGCGCCAATCCTGGCGGATGCGGCACCTGCTCATCGCCAGCGGCTATCCTACGATCTGGTGAACCTGGATTTCGTCGGCGGATTCGGCTATCGCCGGGGGCGCGTGCCCGCAAAACGTGTCGCGGCGCTCCGCCGATTGTTCGAACGGCAGCGCGGACAGGACTTTCTCTTCCTCCTCACAGTCAACCTTCGTCATACGTTAGGCAGGGACTTTCAGGATTTTCTCAAGGGGCTTACGGGGCGACTCAGAAGCAATGACTGCCGGCAGAACCTCGAATGGTATCTGCGACGCGGGGCTGGGCAGAGCGTACAGAAACTCAAGGCGACGATTCCGTGCTGGGTACGCGCGAACGCCGAGCCCCAGCAGTTTCGGTGCGCCGCTTATCCGCCGATTTACTATGAGGGCCATGAGGGCGCTTGGATGCTCCATTTTGTGTTCGACCTGCGGAGCTCCCAGGGTGATCTCGGTGCCTTTAGCGCACAGAACGACAGCGAGCTGATCGATCTTCCGCTACTAGAGGTGTTGGATGGTCAGCTACGTTTTTCAGCGGAGCAGCACCCCTCTTTCGATGCCGGTCGTGCTGCGGCACTCCTCGGTTTCCTCCAACCCGAAGTACGGGCCGCCATCATCGCCACCGCACCACAAGCTGCGAGGCCAGCCACAACGCGTGGACGGCGAGGGGAACGTGGGTGAAACCGAATCAGGTTACCCGGCGAGCCATGCGTCGGCATGCTCCCGCGTGAAGAAGATCGACAGCTGGAACGGCTCCCGATCGAGTCGCAGCACCACCACCAATCCCTCGATCCGAGCGCGGGCGCCGTCACCGTCTTCGAAGTCGAGCGCGTGCGGAGTCGCCGTGGCGATCGCCGCGACGATTCCGTCCCGCGACAGCAGGTCGCCTAGCTGGCGGTGGTGATACTCGCACAGCACCAGGAGGTTGCTCACCCAGCGCACGCCTTCGCCGTGCACCGGGTCGACGTGGTGCCCCACCATCATGGATCGCCGGTTCATCGGGCGGAACGCGTACGTGCCGGCCGGCGCGAGCCGCGACGGATCCGCGGTTGCGAGACACACCTGGCAGTGCCAGGCATAGTGCTTCTCCTTCAGCTCATCCGTTGCGGCCCGTTCTTCCGGCGACTCCGCCCGCGGCTGCGACAGGCGCCGGCGGCGGGGGGCGAAGCGCACCCCCGTCCCTCCGCGCGTGGGCAGGGCCGCTGGCGCCGGCGCGTTTGGCATGCTGTCGGCGTCGCCGAGGCTGTGCGTCCGGCGAACGTCCGTCCCTCTCCCTCCCTCTGCGGGCCCGTCGCCCTCCAGCGTCAGCTCGTCCGCACCGCCGGTGTTCCCGGGCTCCGCCCGCGCCGGGCTGTCGAATCGTGCCTCATAGCCCGCGGCCACAGCGTCCTGCAGGGCGTAGGCGAGGTACGTTGGGGAGCCCGGAACGAAGACACGCTCCGCCAGGGCGCCAAAGAATGCTCTCGTCCGGCTCCCGGCATCCGCCGAGATCCACAGGATGCTCCGGCCTACGTCGGAGGCGCTGTCGACGGGAAGCCAGTATTCCTCCTTCCCCAAGCGGAAGCAGGCCTCCAGCCCCGTCGCCACCCGGACCTCCCGTAGTCCGCGGACCTGGTGTTGCCACTGGTGACGGATGCAACTCCCGGAGAGGTGCATCTCCTGGATGCGCTTCCTGAACACCGCCCCAAAGTGCTCTCCCCTCACGACACGCAGCCGTTCGGTCAACGCGTCGTCTTCGTGGCCGTCGCTTGCGGCGCGCACGTCGACGGGAGGCGCCGCGACGTTGCGGAGGGAGTCGAACCCCCAGTCGTTCAGCAGGGTATCGAACGCGGAGGACATCGTTGCCGTGGTCTCGACAATGGCGATCCGCCGCCGGCGATCGCGCGCCAGCACCGCGGTCTCCAGGGCGGCGAAGTCCGGGAGGAGGACCTTGTTGCTCGGTGTGTTGGCGCTCCCGTAGGAGAGGAGGCGCACCTTGCGGCGGTGCAGGTATACCGGGAGGCAGGGGAGCGAAGGGTGGGCGGTCCACCATGAAAGGGGGCCGTTCTTGTGCAGCAGGTGCCGGATCACCTGGTCAAGATGCGCCTTCAGCACGTCCTCCGCCTGCGCCGACAGCCACAGGAAGAACGCCCTGGAGGTCTCAGCCGAAGGCGTACGCGCCGCGACGCCCACGGCGACAAGGTCGGTTTGGCGCTCGGTCGCGGCGCCATCGAGAACGAGCGGCACCCGCCAAGCGCCCCAGTAGTCCGGAGAGCCCCGTAGCGCCACCTGCCGAGGGGCGAGCCGCTCCCCGTGGACGACGAGGATGGGCAGCGCCGACACGTCGGTCGGCGGCGGGTCGTTGGCGCGCCGCGCGGCCTCCAGCGCCGCGAGGCGCGGGTGCAGCGCCTCGGTGTTCTCCGGGTCCTCACTGAGCGCCCGCACCAGCGCCGCGGCGGAGGGGCGAACCAGGGCCCCGACCGCCCGATGAAGCTCCGATACACCGCCGCTTGCGAGCCGGTCCCGGGGCAGGAGCGCACATGCGTCGACCGGCGGGCCGCCGAGGTGCAGTTCCCCGACGCGGCGGAGCCAGCGGTCACCGGCCACTGCCGGGGTCTCGTATCCGATCCACGGCATCTCCGTCTTCAGCTGCGCGTCCGCGCGGACGTGGACGAGGTCACGCTCCAGGCGCCTCCACGCCGCAACCTCCTCGCGGGTCAGCGGCCGGTCGCGGGGGAAGGCGCCGGAGGCAGCGTCCCACCACGCCCTCAACTCGGCTCCGGTTGGCTGTCGCCGGAGGCGCAGGAACCCGCGCCCGTCCGAGCGAACGCCGGACATCGTGCGCACGGAGGAGGCAGGCACGTGCACGAACCCGGCGAGGATCCGCCGCAACGCCGGGGTGGTACCGCACAGCTCCGGGAAGGTGACGTACGCGCCGTCTCCCGTGCGCCACACCGGCTGGGCCGAGAGCGCCTCGATCGCGGCGCCCCTGACGCGACGGCGGTGCTTCAGGAGCCAGGCGAAGAACTCCGCGCGAGTTTCCGGGGTGGCCGGTGTGAAGTCGAGGCGCGCGAGGTATTCGGAGAGCTGGAAGCCGGGGATCTTCACGTGCTGGGTGAGGACGGCATGATCCACCAGCGTCGGATGGACCGACGGCTGCAACTCCACGCCGGGGATCTCCGGAATCTCCTCGCGCTCGCGGCAGAGCGCGTTCCAGGGTTGAAGCTCGCCGCGGCGGTCCGGAAGCAGCCCCTCCTTCCTGATCTCGTCCGCATGCGGGGCGGCGAGCGCGCCGCTCCGGAAGCCCTTGGCGATGACGTCGAGGTAGACCGCCGCGCGGGCCGGGTCCGCCATGTCACGCCGCCGCTCGTCCGGAGTGCGCCACGCGTGCGGTCCGGAGGTCCGCCCGCAGAAGCGCGCCACCACGTCGCGCTCGTCAAACAGGATGAACGGAAGTCCCTTCCCCGGCGCTGGAGCGCTGCGCGCGACGAGCAGCTCGCGGACGTACGCCGGCACCGCTCCGTGAAGCTGGGTCATTCGCGTGGGGGCGAGGACCGCCAGCTGCGAGGCCGATGCCGCCGGATCACCGTGCCACACCGGGACGAGGAAGGCCGGTCTCCCGGGCTTGGTAACAGGGACGCAAGCCGGGCTACCCCCGCCTGCTCCGCGTCTGCCCCGCGCGCCTTTGCCGCATTGCGCCGCCGGGAGGGCGCCCGCCTCGGCCGCGGCGAGTACCAGACGTGTCGCGCGCTCTGACGCGGCACGGGAGGGATCGTGTAGCACCGCCAGTGCCCCGACTCCGAACGTCGGTACGAGATACTCGCGCAGCACCCTTACGAGCGCCTTCTCGCACGCCTCAACCAGCGGCTCGTTCTGCGTCCGGAGACCGGCCGCCAAGCCGTGGCGAGTCGTGTTCGACACGAAGGGCGCCGAGAACGAGACGCCTACCTCCGTGCGCGCGTCCAGCCCGTCCGTGGCGTACGCGATGGGGTAGCGGAAGCGACCGGACTCGCTCCGCGGCTTCCCCTTCGCGCTGACCGGCCAGCTGATCTCGCAGACCGGGCCGGCCGGACCCCGGAAGAACCGCGGCGTGCGGCCGAGCTTCGTCACCTTCCGGGGCACGAATAGGACTGCTTCCTCTTCACGCAGCGCCGCGGTGGTGCCGTTGGGTGTTGTCACGGTGCACCGGCGCCGGTACACGCGGTTGCGCCCCTTTCGCCGCATGGGGCCGGACGTGTAGGTGAACGTCCAAGTCCCAAGCTCCCAGTGCTCTAGGACCAGCGCGTAGCGCGTCGTCAGGTCCGGGCGCACGCACCCGAGATAGCGCTGGGGCGCTTCCGCAACCGCGGTGCGAAAGAGGCGCTCCAGCTCTTCCACACTGGGCACGGCCAGGCCCGTGTCCGTGTTCCCATCCCTCGGAAGCGCCCGGGTCCGTAGCGGGACCTCAATGCGGGCTCCGGCGGCGGGCGCCTCGGAGTCGGGGACGGGGTGGTCCCAGGCGCCGGGGTTGAATCGGCGGCGGCGGCCGCGCTCATCCGGATGCGCGAGCGCAAGCAGCGTACGCGCGCCCGCGGACCTCACCCAGATCTCGTCGCCCAGCGCGAAGCAGGACCGCAAGCCGTGGTTCTTGACGCCGATCCCATCCCGCTTCTCCTCCACCGCACCGCCGGCGCCGAGGAGATACGAAAGCCGCCTCCACCCGGCCTCGTCAACGGGCCTGCCGTCCCCTTGCGCGACGAGCGTGTCCCGGTTGAACACGATGCGCGTGGACCTGGCACCTTGGTCAAGGTCGTTCTGCACCAGCTCGGTGACGATGTCGTCCGGGCTGAGGGCGCCGATGAACTCCAGGACTTTCGGCCCGACGTCGATCCGCGCCTGGAACAGCGGAGGCAAGGGAGCAGGGAGCATGCGGTGGGAGCAAGGCGGTGGTCAATAAACGGCCAAATTGATCCTAACCCGACGCCGCGCGATGTACTGCTTCAGCGGTTCCCGAACAAATCGCCTGCTCGTGAGAGTTACACCTTCGCCGGTGATCACGCCGCTGCTTTGATCGGCTCCTTCCGGCGCCGCTCTCGTTCGCGGCGGCCCTGCTCAAGCTTCTCCCTCCGCTC
>DASVQP010000104.1 GCA_036389135.1 Longimicrobium sp. | reverse complement strand
CCCCCGACCCCCTCCCCCGCCTGCGGGGGCGCAGGGCGGGTGAGGGGGAGAACTGCAGTCCGGGCTGCACAGATCTCGTAGGGGCGCGATTCATCGCGCCCGCCGCCCGCCTTCCTCCACCCTCGCCTTTCGAAACGATCCGGTAGGGGCAGACCCGCGTGTCTGCCCACCGCCCGCCCCACCTGGATCACCGCCCACACGCGCCGACACCTCGTAGGGGCCGCCCCACGTGGCTGCCCGTGCCTTCCGCCGCGCGGGCCCATCCCCCCCGCGCGGATGCACGCGTACGCCCCTCCCCCAGGTAGTTTTGGGGGAGGGGCCGCGAGGTGACGAGCGGGGGAGGGGGCCTACAGCAGCCGCCGCAGCGCCGCGGTATCCGTCTTCGATGCGTGGCGGGGATCGCGGGGGATGGTGCGGTACGCGCGCACCTCGTCCACGGGGACCGGGGCGAGGGCGGCGATCAGGCGCTGGCGATCCGTTGCGGACAGCGTGCCGGAGGCGGTTTCGACGCAGAGGACCGCGCGCTGGCCGCGTCCAGCGTCCGCGATGCCGAGGTAGGCGGCGTGGCGGACGCCCTCCACCTGCAGCGCGCGCACCTCGGCGGCGCCGCCCCACCACACGCGGCCGTCGCGGTGGACGCGCTCGGCGATGCGGCCCATCAGCCAGAGGCGGCCCTCGTCGTCCAGCCAGGCGGCGTCGCCGGTGCGGTGCCATACGCGGCCGGCGTCGTGGATCTTGTTGCGCAGCTCGGCTTCGGGATCGTTGAGGTAGCCTGCCAGGACGTGCGCGCCGGCCACCGCCACCTCGCCGGTCTCGCCGCGCGCGACCTCCCACCCCGCCAGCTCCGTGATTGGACCGTCGTGGGGGCGGAGGATCTTGACCTCCACCTCCGGCACGGGGCGCCCGACGCAGATCCCCCCGGCCGGGCTCTGCATGGCGGCGAGCATGTCGCGCGCGTCGATGCCGGAGATGGGCTCGGCCTCGCTGCTGCCGTAGACGACCCCGACCGTGCCGTCCGCGACGGTGGTGAGGAGGCGCGCGAGCGGGGGGAGCACGGGCGCGCCGCCGGTGAAGAGGGCGCGCAGCGGGATGCGCGCGCCGGTCTCGGCGCACCAGCGGGCGAGGCGCTCGTAGAAGGCGGGCGAGCCGCTGCTGGTTGTGACGCCCTCCGCCACCATCTGACGGTGGATGCGCGCGGGGTCGATGTCCGCCGGGCGGCGCGGGTCGAAGGCGGGGAGGACGCTGGGGATGCCGCTCGCCAGGTTGTTGAGCACGAAGGCGGGGAGCGTGGGCATGTCCACGTCGTCTTCGCGCGGGCGCAGGTGGTTCGCGAGGGCGAGGTGCTGCGCCCAGAGGAAGCTGTGCGACCGCGCCGCCGCCTTGGGCGTGCCGGTACTTCCCGTGGTGAACGTCACCAGCGCGGGCGCGTCGTCATCGACGCTCGCGGGTTCGGACGGAGTGGCGCACTCGAGGCGGCGCAGCGACAGGAGGCGGGTCCCCGCCGTCAGGTGCACGGGGATGCGGCGGATGGCGGCGCTGAGCAGCCTCAGCAACTGCGCTTTCGGAGTGCCGATGAACATCTTTGGCGACGCCACCCGCACGGCCGCGTCCAGCCGGCGGCGGTCCGCCCACGCATCGACGAAGACAGCCGTGGCGCCGCAGCGAAGCGTCGCCAGGAGTGCCACGTACAGGTCGGTGGAGAGGGGGACGAAGAGGAGCACCGAATCGCCGGGGCCGAGGCCACGGCTCGCCAGGCCGGCGCCCAGGGCGCGCACCCGGCGGTCCAGCTCGCCGAAGGTGAGGCGGCGACCAGTCTTGTCCACGATCGCGGCGCGGCCGGGATGGAGCGCCGCTCGCTCCGCCAGCCGCGCGGCGATGTTCACGGGGTCCATTCGTAGAGCGCGTAGCGGCGGAACACGTCCGCCGTGTGTCGCGAGATGCCGACGGAGGCGTTCTGCACGTGCATCAGCGCGTGGATGACCTCCGTGTACCCCCGCTCGTGCGCCAGCCGCCTGATCTCGTCGCCGAGAAAGGTGCCGAGACCCAGCCCGCGCGCGCCCTGTGCGGACGCCAGCGTCTTGAGGACGACCCTCGTGGGCCCCCTCGCGGACGTGGTGAGGAGGTCGGGGAAGGCGAAGACGTAGCCCAGGAGCCGGCCGTCTTCATCCTCGGCCAGCCGCACCAGCTCGGGGTCGAGCAGGGGGCGCAGCGGGGTGTAGCGCGCGCGGAACTCGGCGAAGGAGATCGGCGAGTAGTACAGGTTCTCCGCGAATGCCTCCACGCTGACCGCGTAGAGCGCCTCCAGCTCTTCGTCGAACCGGTCCACGCGCAGTGCGCGCACGGTGACGCCTCGGGCGCGCAGCCGCTCCGGCGCGGCCGCCGCGCGCGGGTCGGGCGTGGCCAGATCGGTGACGCGCGCGCTCTCGTACCACGCCGCCACGTAAAAACCGGCCGCCGTGAAGTCGTCCACGTACTCCGCCGGGTTCGTGGGCTCCGAAAGAAAGGGCGGGGCATCGCCGGGGATCGCGAGGCGATAGCGGCCCCACGTGCTTCCGTTCATCGGGCCGAGGACGCGGTCCACGTCCGGCAGGATGCGGAGCGCCTCCGCCAGGATCGCGACACCCGCCGCACGGTCGATGGCCTCGTAGTGGCCGATCATCCCGGTGCGGCCGGGTGCGCCGTACAGCCCGTCCGCGATCGTGACGGCGCACCGGGCGACCGGCTCGGCGCCAAGGTACGCGACCTGGCACCGCGCACCGGCGGGGACCGGCTCGTCGGCGAGCGGATAGCCGACGCGCTCGCGGACGGTGGCGAACGCGGGGTCGTCCGCGGCGGTTTCCTTGATGCGAAGATCGTGTGTCATCGAACCGTGGCGGGGCGGTCGCGGCCCAGCAGGAGGAGGGCGGGGAGGAGGAAGAGGTCGGCCAGCGCCGCGCCCACGATGGAGACCGACGCGACGATCCCGAACGACGCGATCGAGCGCGATGCGGAGGTGGCGAGCACCGCGAACCCGAGCGCCAGCACCAGCGATGCGTACACGACGGCGCGCCCCGTCTCGCGGTACGTGCTCCCGACCGCTTCCTCGCGCGACGCACCCTCCGCGCGCGCTTCGCGATAGCGGAAGAGGAAGTGGATGGTGTCATCCACCGAGATCCCCAGCACGATGGCGCCGATCGTGGCGGTGGCGATGTCGAGCGGTATCCCCGTCCATCCCATGATCCCGAACACCAGCGCCACGGGGAAGAGGTTGGTCGGGATCGCCGCCAGCGTGAGCGGCAGGGAGCGGAGGAGCACCCCCACCATCGCGAAGACGATCACGGTGGAGATCGCGAGCCCCCAGACCGTGCCGCTCACCACGTAGTCGACGATGCGCAGGTAGAGCGGCAGGTAGCCGGATGCGTGCAGCGTCGCCGCGCCGCCGAGCGTGCTGCGGCCCCCGGCTTCCAGCGCGTGCAGCGTGCTGGCAATGCGCCGCGTGCTCGTCATCGGCACGAAGGCGGTGATGCGCGCCTCCTTGCCGTCGTCGGTCAGGTACCCGCCGCCCGGCGCTATGCGGCGCGCTGCCGCCAGCTCGGCCACGCCAAAGGTGCGCGCCACGTCCGGGCGCCGTTCCACCCGCCGCTGCCACTCGCCCAGGCGCCGCAGCACCGCCGTATCCAGCACCGCCCTGCCTGCCGCCGGCCGCACGACGAACTCCAGCGGCGTGTAGAAGCCAGAGTTCTGCTCGATCCAGCGGCTGTCCGTGCGCGCGGCGTGGCCGGCCGGGAGGAGCTCGAGCGTAAAGGTGTCCGCCCGCACCCGTGACGCGCCCACCAGCAGGACCGCCGTCACCGCCGCGACACCCGCGAGCACCTGCCAGCGCCAGCGCGGAATCGTCTTCGACAGCGCGGCCAGCGTGCGGTCGATCGCGCCCCCTGCCGCACGTTCCGGAGGCGGCTGGAGGTCCCAGATGGCGAGCGCGGCGGTGCCCACCAGCAGCGTCAGCACCCACCCGATCATCATGGCCGCGGCGGCGGCGAGGCCGAGGTCACGGATGGCGGGCATGCGCGAGCTGGCCAGCGCCAGGAACCCCGCCGCCGTGGTCAGCGCGGTGAAGAGGTTGGGGAGCGCCACCCACGCCGACGCGCGCGCCACCATCTCGCGCCGTGGCTCGCCGGGCGCGAGGGCGCGCCGTTCCGTGTAGTAGTGGGAGATCAGGTGGATGGCGTCGGAGAGCCCGATCACCAGCACCAGCATGGGGAGGATGGAGGTCACCTGCGTGAAGGGGCGCCCCGTGAGGGTGAAGAGCCCCATCGTCATAACCGAGACCACCACCGGCGGCACGATGGCGATGGCGACCGCCATCCACCGCCGCAGCGCGAGCCAGAGGAGGACCGCCATCACCGCGAACGCGATCCCCAGGTAGATGCCGCTGTCGCGGATCGTCTGCCGGTTGAGCGCGTCGTACACCACCCCGATCCCCGCGTAGTGCGGCGCCCGCTCCGCGCCCAGCGTGCGAATGGCGCCCGTGCGGATATCGTCCATGATCCGCCCGCGCACCGCGTCGATGTCCGGCCGCGCCGAGATGCGCGCCAGGAGCACCACCGTCCGCCCATCCCGCGAGATCAGCCCGGCGCGGCGCAGGTAGGCGCGGGCTCCCTCGCTCGTCCCGATCGTGTCCGCCAGGGCGCCGGGGGAGAGCACCTGGTCCACACCGTCCACTTTCCGCAGCGCATCGGCGGCGCGGCGCTGCACCGCGCGCTCCTCCGCCGCGAGCGCGTCGCCTGGGGCGTGGTACGCGACGGCGACCACCTCGTCGTTGCCGAAGCGGCGCACGAAATCGCGGTAGCCGCGTAGCGCCGGGTCGTCGCGCACGAACCAGACGGCGAGGCTGTTGTCCGGCCGCAGCGCCCCCGCCGCCGCGGCCAGCGGCGCCACCGCTACCAGCAGCACCAGCAGCGTGCGCCAGGGATGCGCCGCGACGCCGCGCAGTACGCGGTAGAGGTAGGAGTCCGAGGACATCACGGAGGAGTGCGGGATTCAGCGGAAGGCGGGTTCCCCAAGATGCCGCATATCGTGCCGCGGGCGCAACTCGAACTTTCAAGTTGCGCCCGCCAACGCACTCACGCACTCACGCACTTCCCTACCGCGACACCACCGCCAGCAGCAAAAACACCCCCAGCCCAATCGCCATCTTCCGCCAGCTCCACTTCCCCGTGGTCGCGGGCTTGGTCCAGAACGCCACCACCCCGCAACTGTTGAACGAGTTCACGAAGACGTTGGGCAGCTGCGCGGCGCTGGTGTAGACTTCCACCCCTTCCAGCATGGCGGTGCTGATGAACGTGTCGACGTTGCTGTCGCGGAGCTGCCGCATGCGCATGCCGTCGATGTAGATGTCGGGGAGGCACCCCCCCGCGCCGCCGCGCATCACCACGACCGCCGATCCCGGCGCCCCTTGCTCGATGCGCACCCCCGGCATCATCCGCAGGAGGTCGCTGGCCCGCGAACCGCTGCGCCGCTCCAGATCCTTGCGCCCGATGAACCGCCCGAACCCGCCCCGGGCCATGCGGTCACGGAACCCGGCGACCCCTTCGTCGGCCCGGGCGCGGACGATGATCGGCTCCAGCAGGATCGGCGAGTGGCCCAGGCGCAGCTCGATCTCCACGCGCTCGTCCTTGGCCACGGCCACGGAGAGCGAGTCGATGGGCGTGTACGACGGGTGCCTCAACCGCAGGATGACCGTACCCGGGGGCCGCGGGTCGAAGCGGAACGCGCCCGTGCTGTCGGTCCGCGTGCTCGCCGGGGCGGCGCCGCCGGTGTGCACGAGGTCCACCCGCACGTTCGCCACGGGAGCCCCGGTGCTGTCGTCCAGCACCAATCCCTCGATCGTCTGCGCCGCCGCCGCGGCGGGCACCAGCAGCATCGCCGCCGCGATCAGCATCCGGACCATCTTCATCGACGTCTCCTCGAAAGGGCTTCCCGGCGCGCCGCTCCTCCACAGCATGTAACTCGCGACGGCACGCGCCGTCAATGACCATCGGACCCCCGCCGCCCGTCCCCTGTTCCCTCTCGCTCCCGGCGCGTGGCACATGCGGTGCAGCAGGCAGCGGCCCTTACCCATCAACAGGACGACGGAGAATGAGCGTGGATCTGAGCGGAAAGGTGGCGGTGGTGACCGGGAGCACGAAGGGGATCGGCTACGCGATCGCGGAGTCGCTGGCCCGTGCGGGGGCGGACGTGGTGGTCTCCGCGCGCAATGAGGACGAGGTGCGCGATGCAGCCCGGCGGCTGGAGGAAGTGGGCCCGGGGCGCGCGGTGGGCGTCGCCTGCGATGTGCGCCGCCACGAGGACGTGCGGCGGCTGATCGGCGCCGCGGTGGAGCTGGGCGGAGTCGACATCCTGGTGAACAATGCCGGCGTGGGCGTGTTCGCGACGGTGGACGGGATGTCGCCGGAGGAGTGGCACACCGTCATCGGCACCAACCTGGACGGCGTCTTCTTCTGCTGCCACGAGGCGATCCCGCGGCTGCGCGAGCGCGGCGGCGGGTGGATCATCAACATCGGCTCGCTGGCCGGGCGCAACGCCTTCGCGGGGGGCGCGGCGTACAACGCCTCCAAGTTCGGCCTCCTGGGCTTCACCGAGGCGATGATGCTGGACGTGCGCCACGACGACATCCGCGTCACCTGCATCATGCCGGGGAGCGTCGCCACCCACTTCAACAACCACGATCCCAGCGACGCCGACGCCTGGAAGATCCAGCCCGAGGACATCGCGCAGATCGTGATGGACCTCATCGCCATGCCCGCGCGCACCCTGCCCTCCAAGATCGAAGTGCGCCCTTCGCGCCCGAAGTCGGGGTGAGCGTGGCGGACCATAGCAAGCCCAGAGCGGTGGTCTGGGACCTGGACGGCACGCTGGCAGACGACCGGGCGCGCGCGCACTTCGTGGAGGTGGAGGCGGGGCGCGCGCGCGACTGGCAGTCGTACTTCGACGCACTCGACCAGGACCCGCCGATCGCGGCATCCATGGAGGTGCTGCGCGCGATGCGCGCGGCCGGCATCCGCATCATCTTCCTCACCGGGCGCCCCCACTACACGCGCCCCAAGACGGAGCGGTGGCTGGAAGCGAACGGCCTCGCGGAGTACGACCTCCTGGTGATGCGCCCCGAAGGGGACGGGCGCCCCGCCGGCTTCTTCAAGGTGGAAGCCGTCCACCGCCTGCGCCGCGAGTACGAGCTGGTGTGCGCCTTCGAAGACCGCATCGACGTCGCCAACCACCTGCGCCAGGCGGGGATACCCGTCTTCCTCTTCGGCGCCGGGATGGAGGCCGCGGCCGAGGCCCTCGAAGCCCTCGACGCCACCGAGGACGAGGTGCTGCGGGAGGCCGAACACAAGGAACACGGCCCCCAATAGCACGCCCTGGCGCCGAAGCGGCCAGCGCCCGAACGGGTTTTTCGGCCCGATTGACGCGGTATTTGCAAGCGCTACCTTTCAGCCCGGGGTGAACCATCCGCCGCGGGCCGACCGGTCGTGGCGCCGCACGTCCACCGGCCACATTTCTCGTGATCAGCACGGCAGAGCTGGCGAGCACCGCGCGTGCCCGCCTCATCGACGCGGAGTTGCTCAGCGCCGCCGGCCGCTACGACAGCGCCGTGTACCTGTGCGGTTACGCGGTCGAGCTGCAGTTGAAGGCGGCGATCTGCCGCACACTGGGCTGGTCCGAATTTCCGTCGTCAAACCGCGAGTTCGAGAAGCTGCGGGCCGTGAAAACGCACGACTTCGAAACCCTGCTCAACCTGACGGAGAATCGAGCCGAGATCCTGACTGTGTACCAGAACGAATGGGAGGAGGTGAAGACGTGGAATCCCGAACTGAGGTACAGCCCGGTTGGAAGCATGGACGAACGAAAGGCTCGCTCCCTTCTCGGGGCTGCCACAACGCTGTTTCGCGTCCTGTAGATCCGTTCGTATTCAAGCTCGTCGCTTTCGAGGACCGCCTGCAGCGTGAGAACGGAAAACCGTGCTTGTTCGCGCTGATCCGGCGGCAGGGATTCATGATGCGGTGGGAGGTGTTCCTGGCCGCACCCTGGGCTGCGGGGGACCCCGACGGAGCGAGGCGGTCGCTGGTGGCGGAGCTCGTATCCTGGCTAACGCCCGAAGAGCGAACCAAGTTCGGCGGAGTGACGGTGCTGCGGCCCTGCGACGATTTCGTATGCGAGCTCTTGGAGCGCGTCGAGGGGCACGAGTTGGTGCACGAGCTCCGCGCGACGATGATCCAGGACGTGGACATCCAGCGCGCGGTCATCATCAACTCCTGCGTCGCGGAGTAGGCGCCTCAGGGGCTCGCGCCGCCCCTGGCGGACCACACGCGGGCCACGCTGCCGCCCACCTCGCGCACCCCTTCCACGTAGTCGTAGTGGAGGGTGAAGGCGTCGCGCCCGCCATCCATCCGCGCCCAGGCGGCGGGGAGGCGCAGCCACCAGGCGCGGATGATCCAGGCGCCGCCGGGGAGGCGCACGAAGTCGGCGCGGCCACGGGGAGCGTAGCGTGCCTGCGCCCGCACGCGCGTGTACTGCCACTCCAGGTGGCGTAGCTCCGAGCTGCGGGCGTCCACCCAGAGCACGCCGCGCACGTCCGGCCGGCGGCGCGAGGGAACCGGCTCGAAAGCGAGCCCGATCAGCCCCGCCTCCGCGCCGCGACCCTGGCGCAGCGAGAAGCAGTGCTGCGCGAGGAAGTCCTCCGAGAGCAGCACCTCGGCGTCGGGACCGAAGAAGACGACCCGGCCGGCCACGTTCCGAACGAAGCCGAGCCGGTCCAGCTCCCCCACGGGGACGCTGGCGAAGGGGACGCCGCCGACCATGCGCACCAGCGCGGTGGAGTCCTCAAGCAGCGAGTCGCTCCGCACTTGCGTGGTGCGCACGTAGGTCGCGAAGTCGTACCCGATCGTCGAATCCGCGGCGGTGCGCACGGTGAGCGCGAGCGCATTGCGGGCCTCTTCCCAGACGCGCTCCAGCGCCGCGCCGCTCGTGCGGACGGCCTCGCAGCGTGGGCGCGCTGTCGCGACCAGCCCCTCCAGCGTCACCGTCCGCGGCGTGATGGCGAGCGAGCGGGCGAGCCTCTCGCCGTCGCGCAGGGCGAAAGGCGCGGAGACGGCACTCTGGAACCCGACCTGGCCCGCACGCAGGCGGTAGCTTCCGGGGCCCGGCGCCCGGATGCGGAAGCCGCCGGCGCTGTCCGCCGCGGCGTCGGAGACGGGGCGCCCCGCCGCGTCCAGCAGCTCCACCAGACTTCCGGGCACCGCCGCGCCCGCCGAGGTGACGCGCCCCTGCACCTCCTGCGCGGCGAGCGGGCCGGCGAGCAGCGCGAGCGCGGCGCAGAGAATGATCTGGTGGCGGAGGTGGGATGGGAAAAGGCTGCTCATTCTTCTGTGGCACCATTCGAGGGTAAGATCTGCCAGGCGCCACACGTTTACTGACCGGGCGCGGGTCAGGCAAGGTTTCCGTCATTGATCCAGCGCCATGGCTGCCGCGTGACGCGCGCGGGGTTTGCGCTGGGTGCGGACGCGCTCCATTATCCCGCGCGGCACCACCGACCACGAATCCGGACCCACGAGGAGCCATGACGGATAGCCACGCCCAGTTCCGCACCGAGCGCGACTCGCTCGGCGAGATGCAGGTGCCCGCCGATGCGCTGTACGGTGCGCAGACGCAGCGGGCCGTGGAGAACTTCCCCATCAGCGGCATCCGCTTCCCGCGGCGCTTCATCCACGCGCTGGGGACGATCAAGAAGGCCGCCGCGCAGGCCAACGCCGAGCTGGGCCAACTGGACGACGGCGTGGCGGGCGCCATCGTCCGCGCGGCGGACGAGGTGATCGAGGGGCGCTGGGACGCGCAGTTCGTCCTCGACATCTTCCAGACGGGGAGCGGCACCTCCACCAACATGAACACCAACGAGGTGATCGCCACCCGCGCCGGCCAGCTTCGCGGCGAGGGGGAGACGCGCGTTCACCCCAACGACCACGTCAACATGGGGCAGAGCTCCAACGACGTGATCCCCACCGCCATGCACGTGGCCGCGCGCGTGGCGATCCAGGAGGACCTGATTCCCGCGCTGGAGCGCCTGCGCGACGCGCTGCGGGCCAAGGCCGCCGCCTTCGACGACGTGGTCAAGAGCGGGCGCACGCACCTGATGGATGCCACCCCTGTGCGTCTGGGGCAGGAGTTTGGCGGCTACGCATCTCAGGTGGAGCACGGCATCCGCCGGTTGCGCGCCGCCGGCGAGGAGCTGTCCGAGCTGGCGCTGGGCGGCACCGCGGTGGGGACGGGCACCAACGCCCTCCCCGCCTTTCCCGGGGCCGCCATCGCGCGCATCAGCGACCTCACCGGGATCACCTTTCGCGAGGCGGAGAACCACTTCGAGGCCCAGGGCGCCAAGGATGCCTACGTCTCCGCCTCCGGCGCGCTGAACACGCTGGCGGTGTCGCTCCTCAAGATCGCCAACGACATCCGCTGGCTGGCGAGCGGCCCCACCTCCGGCCTGGCCGAGATCACCCTTCCGGCGGTGCAGCCGGGCTCCTCCATCATGCCGGGGAAGGTGAACCCGGTGATGAGCGAGGCGCTGATGATGGTATGCGCGCAGGTGATGGGGAACCACGTCGCGGTTACCGTGGGCGGGCAGCACGGCAACTTCGAGCTCAACGTGATGATGCCGGTGATGGCCCACAACCTCCTGCAGTCGGTCGCGATCCTGGCGCAGGGGTGCGACGCCTTTCGCACCCGCGCGGTCGAGGGGATCGGCGCGAACCGCGAGCGGTGCCGCGAGCTGCTGGAGCGGAACCCCTCCATCGCCACGGCGCTCAACGCCTACATCGGCTACGACGAGGCGGCGGCGGTGGCCAAGGAATCCGCCAAGAACTTCGAGTCCGTGCGCGACGTGGTGAAGCGCCGCGGCGTCCTCTCCGACGAGCAGCTCGACCAGGTGCTCAACGTGCGCGACATGACCGAGCCGGGCATCCCCGGTGGCGGCGTGGTGGGCGGCGGAGGCGGCTGACCGGATCTTGTGCGGGATCGCGCAGTTGCGGCGTTGGTGGGGAAAGATCCTCGATTTCCGCCCCTCTGAGCAGCGCATGATCCGATCCGTCCCCACCCTCGTACTCGCGATCACCCTTTCCGCCTGCACCATGAACATGCAGGCGGTCAGGGAACCGCCGTACTCCTACGCCGCCGCGACCGCGCCGCCCTGGCAGAGCATGGTGTACGCGGCGCGCACGGACAGCGGTGTGGTGGTTGTGGACCTGGGGTGGTACGGGGCGGGGCGCGATCTGCGGCGCGTGCTGGCTCGGCTGGGTGCGCGCCCGGAGGACGTGACGGACGTCTTCCTCACCCACAGCCACCGCGACCACATCGGCGCGTGGGAGACGGTGAGGGCGGCGCGCTTCCACCTCTCCGCCGCGGAGGCGCCCATCTTCCAGGGCGGCGCGCATCACAGCGACCTGCCGTCGCGCACCGGCGAGGCGGTGCTGGGGAACCCGGCCCCCTCGCGGGGCGAGGTGGCGGTGCGCCCCTTCACCGGCGACACCGTCTTCACGTTCGGCAGGGACACGCTGCGCGCATACCTCCTTCCGGGGCACACGCCGGGGAGCGCCGCGTACCTCTTTCGCCGCGTGCTCTTCATGGGCGACGCGTTCGCCTGGCACCTCTTCGGCGGCATCCGCCCCGCGGACGAGATCTTTACGGAGAACTCGGCGCAGAACCGGGCCAACGTCCGCGCCCTGCTCCACCGCGTCCTCCCCCTCGGCGTCGACTGGGCCTGCAACGCCCACGCGAAGTGCGTGCGGCCGGACTCCGCGTTCGTGGAGCGGGTGGCGGGGTAGGGCCGCCCCCCCCTCTCCCCCGCAAGCGGGGGAAAGGGTGCACTCCGCGCCGGGTCGAGTCCACAGTGTCATCTGCCGAATCGGCCCGCCGCGAGCATCCTCGCGGCGGGCCGATCTACCATTCCCCATTCCCCATTCCCCATTCCCCCTCATCACGGCGCGGGCCCGACCGGCCCCTGCTGATGCGAATGCCGGCCGCGCAGCGCCGTGCGCACCGCGGCCATGCCGTAGCGCGGAATCGCCAGGCCGAAGCCGAGGACGATAGGGAGCCCCGCCGTGCAGATGCGCCAGAAGAGGAAGACGGTCCCCAGGCTGCCGCCCAGGTCCCCGGCGGCGCCACTGGAGAAGGCGAGCTCGATGGCGCCCGCCCCGCCCGGCGTGGGGAGGAAGAGCTGGCCGTAGATCAGCGCAAAGGAGCTGATGGCGAGCACCTGGATCGTCGGTGGATTGGGGAGGGTCTGCGCCAGCACGGGCAGGACGGCGACGCGGCAGGCCACGCTCATCAGCGTGAGCGGGACGCTCGCCGCCAACGGCCACCCCAGCGCGCCGCGCACCGACGACCACACGATGCGGCTCCTGCGCGGCTTACCCGCTGCGCGGCGGCGGCGGTGCACGATCCACCACACCAGCACGCTGCCGACCACCACCGCCACGATCCAGGGCACCACCCAGCGGAACGACTCGATCATCTCCGGACCGACCCCGCGCCACCATCCCGGCGCGTAGATCAGCCCCGCGATGATCGCCGCGATCGCGACCACCACCGAATAGCTCACCACCTCCACCGCGAGCAGCGGGATCGCCGCCGCCAGCGGCACGCCGGCGAAGATCATCCCCCCCAGCCGCGCCGGCTCCCCGCCGATCCTCAGCGGCGTCACCACCGCCGCCGCGTCGCCGAAGACGTTGAGGACGAAGACCTCCCAGTACGGCAGCGGATGCCCCGCTCCCTTCAGGAAGAGCTGGATGCGCAGGGCCCGCAGCGCCAGGTCGACGGCCACGAGGAGCAGACAGAGTGCGACGGCGGGCGCGAGCGACAATGCTTCCAACTCCATGCGTGCGAGGGAGATTGGAGGCAGTGCAAGCAACGCACCGGGGCAGGGAAGTGCACTGGTGAGAAAAGCCGAACGGCCGTTTCACACAGAGACACAGAGGGAACGGCAAGAACGCCAGAAGGGTGCTCTGTGCCCTCGCAGTTCTCTCCGTGTTCTCTGCGTGATGCTTTTCAGTCCTTGATCCCGAGCTGATCCAGGATGAACGCATACCTGAACGCCGTCTCGCGCAGCGCATCGTAGCGGCCGGAGGCGCCGCCGTGGCCCGCGCCCATGTTGGTGCGCAGGAGGAGCGGGTTGGCGTCTGTCTTGTGGGCCCGCAGCTTGGCGACCCACTTGGCCGGCTCCCAGTACGGCACGCGCGGGTCGTTGAGGCCGCCCGTCACCAGCATCGCCGGGTACGCCTTGCGCTCCACGTTGTCGTACGGCGAGTAGCTCTTCATGTAGCCGTAGTACTCGGGCTGGCTCGGGTTCCCCCACTGCAGCCACTCGCCGGTGGTCAGCGGGATGGAGGCGTCCAGCATCGTGTTGATGACGTCCACAAAGGGCACGTCCGCCACCACGGCGCGAAACAGCTCGGGGCGCATGTTGACCACCGCGCCCATCAGCAGCCCGCCCGCGCTTCCCCCGCGGATGGCGAGGCGCTCGCGCGAGGTGTACCTCTCGCCGATCAGGTGCTCGGCCGCGGCGACGAAGTCGGTGAAGGTGTTCTTCTTGTTGAGGAGCTTACCCTGGTCGTACCAGTGGCGCCCCATCTCCTGCCCGCCGCGCACGTGGGCGATGGCGTAGATGACGCCGCGGTCCAGCAGGCTCAGGTTGTTGGACGAGAAGTTGGGATCGGTGCTGCTGCCGTACGAGCCGTACGCGTACAGAAGCAGCGGGCGCCGGCCGTCGCGCACCAGCGGCTTGCGGTACACGATGGAGAGCGGCACCCTCGTGCCGTCCGCCGCGCGCGCCCAGCTCCGCTCGGTGGCGTACCGCGTGGGATCGTAGCCGCCCACCACCTCGGTCGCCTTCTTCAGCTCGCGGGTGCGCCGCGCCATGTGGAAGTCGTACACCGCGGGCGGCGTCACCAGCGAGTTGTAGGTAAAGCGCACGGTGGGCGAGTCGAAGTCCGGGTTCTCGCCGGGGCGGATGGTGTACACCGGCTCCGGAAAGTCCACGTCGTACCCGCCGGTCCCGTCCGGCCGCACCACGCGGATCTTCCGCAGCGCGTTCTGCCGCTGGTACAGCACCAGGTGGTTGCGGAATACGTCGATCCCGCCCAGCAGCACGGAGTCGCTGGTGGGGATCAGGTCGCGCCAGCTCCCCGGGTCCCCCTCGGGGGCGGTGACGAGCTTGAAGTTGGGGGCGTTCTCGTTGGTGGTGATCAGGAAACGGTCGCCGTGGTGCTCCACGTCGTACAGCAGCTCCGCCCTGCGTGGGCGGATCGTGCGGAACGTCCCCATCGGCTGGCCGGCCGGGAGCACGCGCACCTCCGAGGCGTTGAAGCTCCCCGACGAGATCGTCAGGTAGCGCCGGTCCTTGGTCCTGCCGATCGTGATGCGAAAGAGCTCGTCCGGCTCCTCGCCCACCACCGCGTCGGCCGAGGTGGGCGTGCCCAGCGTGTGGCGGAGAATGCGGTAGGGGCGGTTGGCCGCGTCGCTCATGCCGTAGAAGAGGGTGCGGTTGTCCGCCGCCCACTCCACGTTCCCGTTCACCCGCTCCACGCGGTCGGGAAGGATGCGGCCGGTCGTCAGGTCCTTGATCATCAGCGTGTAGCGCTCGCCGCCGGTGGTGTCCACCGCGAAGACGAGCATCCGCGCGTCGGGGCTCACCTCGAACGCGCCCACCGAGAAGTAGCGCGTCCCCTCCGCCATCCGGTTCTGGTCCAGCAGCACCTCTTCGGGCGCGGAGAGGCTCCCGCGCTTGCGGGCCAGGATCGGGTACTGCTTCCCGGTCTCGGTGCGCGAGTAGTAGAAGTAGTCGCCGATGCGTTCCGGCACCGAGAGGTCCGTCTCCCTGATCCGCCCCTTCATCTCCTGGAAGAGCTTCTCCTGGAGCGCGGCGGTGTGCCCCATCATCGCCTCGGTGTACCGGTTCTCCTCCTCCAGGTACCCGATGACCGCGGGGTCCCTGCGCTGGTCGTCGCGCAGCCAGAAGTAGTTGTCGATGCGCACGTCGCCCAGCGTGGTGTCCGCGCGCGGTACGATGCGCGCCACCGGCGGCCGCGGCGTCTGCGCGAGAACGGGCGTCGCGCAGACCAGCGCGGTGCCGAGAACGAAGAGGGGATGGATGCGCATGGTCAGCGGAAGATAGAGACGGATGGGATTGGATTGCTTTCGCATTCTACGCGGCGCGCGTCGTGTGTGGTAGGGGCGCGACTCATCGCGCCCGTGTCACGCGCCGCTCCGCCGCCCGCCCCAACACACCCGAAATCTGTAGTGGCGGGACCTGCGTGTCCGCCCGTCCTCTCCCCGCCTCACTCCTCGGCCACTCGCACCAATCCACACGCCACCAACGCAAAGGGCGCCGCCCAACCCGGACGGCGCCCTCCACATCGAACCAACCACGCGATCCTACAGGTGGATCATCCTTCCATCCACCCCCAGCGCGGCTTCCTTCACCGCCTCGGGCAGCGTCGGGTGCGCGTGGACCGTGCGCGCGATGTCCTCGGCGGAGGCCTGGAACTCGATGGCGGTGGCGAGCTGCGCGATCAGGTCCGAGGCGCGCGGGCCGATGATGTGCGCACCCAGCATCCGGTCCGTGCGGGCGTCGGCCAGTATCTTCACGAAGCCGTCGGTCTCGCCCATCGCCTTGGCGCGTCCGTTGGCCAGGAAGGGGAACTTGCCGGTCTTGTACTCGATCCCCTGCGCCTTCAGCTCCTCCTCGGTGGCGCCGACGGAGGCGATCTCGGGCCAGGTGTAGACGATGTTGGCGACGGCGTCGTAGTTGACGTGGCCGTGCTTCCCCGCGGCGATCTCCACCGCGGCCACGCCCTCGTCCTCCGCCTTGTGCGCCAGCATCCGCCCGCCGATCGCGTCGCCGATGGCGTACACGTTGCCGACGCCGGTGTGGTATCGGGTATCCACCTGGATCACGCCGCGCTCCATGCGGATCCCGGCCTCCGCGAAGCCCATCCCTTCCGTGTAAGCGCGCCGCCCGACCGACACCAGAAGGTAGTCCGCCTCGATTGAGTCCTGACCTTCGACGCTGACCACGACTTTGTCGCCCTGCCGCTCCGCGCCGGTCACGCGCGCGCCGGTGCGGATGTCGAAGCCCTGCTTGCGGAAGACGCGGTCCGCCGTCTTCACCACCTCGCCGTCCAGGCCGGTGAGGATGGTGGGCATCGCCTCCAGGATGGTGACCTTGGCGCCCAGCCGCAGCCAGACGCTCCCCAGCTCCATCCCGATCACGCCGCCGCCCACGATCACCAGGTGCTCCGGGACGGCGGGGATGAACTGCGCGCCGGTGGAGTCGATGATCCGCTCATGGTCGAACTTCAGGAAGGGGAGCTCGACGGGGACGGAGCCCGGCGCCAGGATGATCGTCTTCCCGCGCACCGTCTGCGTGCCGCTCTCCCCCGTCACCTCGATGGTCTCCGGCGAGGTCATGCGCCCGAAGCCCCTGATCCACTCGATCTTGTTCTTCTTGAATAGCCCGGCGACGCCCTGCGTGAGCGACTTCACTACCGCGTCCTTGCGGGCGAGCATGGTGGGGACGTCCACGGTCGCGCCCTCCACGCGGATGCCGTGCAGCTCGGCCTTGTGGCGGATCTGCTCAAAGAGCTCGGACGAGTCGAGGAGCGCCTTGCTGGGGATGCACCCCACGCGCAGGCAGGTGCCGCCCAGCGCCGGCTCCTTTTCGATGCACGCCGTCTTGAAGCCCATCTGCGCCGCGCGGATCGCCGCCACGTACCCGCCGGGCCCGCCGCCGAGCACGACGAGGTCGAATTCCAGTGTCTCCGCCATATCAGATATCCAACCAGGCGCTAAGGGCCTGGTCCAGTTGTTTGCCGTCAGCCGGCCGAAGACTCCCAAGCCTCTTCGCGACCAGCGATGAATGTATCGTATACACCCCACGCTTCGCGGCGGTCGGCACGTGGAGTCCGCTGCGTGCCCACTCCGCCAGCATGAACTCTCCCGGCAGCAGGCCCGTGGTCCGGCTCGTGAGCGGGGTTATCAGCAGATCCTGAGAAGGATGTGCCGCGCTCACGACGACAGCCGGCCTCACCTTTGCGCCCGACAGGTCCGAGAACGGGTATCGAACGAGGACGACGTCGTGCCTAGACCAGCTGGCCATAGACGTCGTCTTCCTCGTTGCCCCAGACCATGTCTAGCGACGGCTGGCTCGCGCCCGTCCAGAAATCCTGCTCGTCATCGGGAACGACGGTGATGAGCAGCCGCGTGCCCTCGGGAAGGTCGAGCCGGTCCAGAGGCTCGATCTTCCCGTCGTGAACGACAGCGCGCACGGCGTTCGTCATGTCAGCCTTCGAGGAGCAGGTTGAGCGGATCCTCGATGTTCCGCTTCACCGTGACCAGGAAGCGCACCGCCTCGCTGCCGTCCACGATGCGGTGGTCGTAGGTGAGGGCGACGTACATGATGGGGCGGATCTCCACCTGGCCGTTCACGGCGACGGGCCTCTCCACGATGTTGTGCATCCCCAGGATGCCGACCTGCGGCGGGTTGAGGATGGGCGTGGAGAGCATCGACCCAAAGGTGCCGCCGTTGGTGATGGTGAAGGTGCCGCCCTGCAGCTCCTCCAGCGTCAGCTTCCCGTCACGCGCGCGGGCCCCCAGGTCGGCGATCTCCTTCTCCAGCGCGGCGAAGCTCTTCTTGTCCGCGTCGCGGATCACGGGCACCACGAGCCCTTCCTCGGCGCCGACGGCGATGCCGATGTCGTAGTGCTGCTTGAGGACCATCTCGTCGCCCTGGATCTCCGCGTTGATGCGCGGGAACTGCTTGAGGGCGGCGATCACCGACTTGGTAAAGAACGACATGAATCCGAGCTTGATGCCGTGCTGCTTCACGAACGCGTCCTGCCGCTCCTTGCGCAGCTTCATCACCGCGCTCATGTCCACCTCGTTGAAGGTGGTGAGCGACGCCGTGGTCTGCTGCGCCTCCACCAGCCGCCGCGCGATCGTCTGGCGGCGGCGCGACATCCGCTCGCGCTTCTCGCGGCCCGGTGCGGCCGGCGCGGTGGGGGCCGGCTGCGGGCGCGGGGGCGCGGCCTGCACGGCGGGCGCCGGTGCGGCGGGTGCGGCGGCAGGCTGCTGCTGGGCGCGCGCGCGGCCGTCCTCGATCACCTTGAGGACGTCTTCCTTGGTGATGCGCCCGTTGGGGCCAGAGCCGCGGATCTGCGCGAGGTCCAGGTTGTTGTCCGCCGCCAGGGTGCGCACGGCGGGCGAGGTCTGTGCCCCCTCGCCGACGTGCTCGGCCACCTCGGGAGCGGCAGCCGGCGCGGCGGCCGGAGCCGCGGCCTCCGCGGGCGGCTGCTCGGCAGCGCCGGCGCCCTCGCCCAGCTCGGCCAGCAGCTCGTTGACGCCGACGGTGTCGCCTTCGTTCTTGACGATCCGCCCGAGGACGCCGGCCTGCGGGGCCGCGACCTCGACGGTGATCTTGTCCGTCTCCAGCTCCACCAGGATCTCGTCCTTGGCGACGGGCTGGCCCTCCTGCTTGGTCCAGCGGCCGACCGTGGCCTCCACCACCGACTCGCCCAACGGCGGAACGCGGATCTCAACCGGCATCGGGGTACGCTCCAGATTAGGGATTGGGGATGGGGGATGAGGGATTGGGGATCAGGAGGAGCCTCGAGGCAGCCGGACGGTCCATTCCTCCATCCCTCATCCCTTCATCCCTGCCGTCCTACTTTCGCTTTCCAATGAACGACGCCCGCATCGGCGCCGCGTCCGGCGCATCGGCCAATGCCGCGCGCACGATTCGGTTCTGCTCCGCGGTGTGCCGGTGCGCGTAGCCCTCGGCGGGGGAGGCGCGCGGCGGGCGGCCCGCGTAGCCGAGCTCCACGCCTTCCGGAAGGAGGGCACGCAGGCGCGGCTCCACGAAGCTCCACGCGCCCATGTTGCGCGGCTCCTCCTGCGTCCACACGACCTCGCGCAGGGCGGGGAGCGCGGCAAGTGACTTCGCCAGCTGCTCCTCGGGGAAGGGGTACAGCTCCTCCACCCGCCCAATCGCCACGCGCTCCAGCCCGGCGATGGCGGCGCGCTCGGCGCGCTGCTCCTCGCCGGAGCCCACCAGGTCCACGTACACCTTGCCGCTGCACAGCACCAGCCGGGTGATCTGCGCGGCGCGCTCCTCCGGCACGTCCAGCAGCACCGGGCGAAAGGTGCCGCTCGCCAGCTGCTCCAGCCGGCTGGCCGCCAGCGCGTGGCGCAGGAGGCTCTTGGGGCTCATCACCACCAGTGGGCGCGCGTCGGTCGACAGGAGCGTCGCCTGGCGCCGCAGCAGGTGGAAGTACTGCGCGGACGTGGTACAGTTGGCCACCCGGAAGTTCCCCTCCGCCGAGAGCTGGAGGAAGCGCTCCAGCCGCGCGGACGAGTGCTCCGGACCCTGCCCCTCGTAGCCGTGCGGAAGCAGGAGCACCAGCCCGCTCCGCTCGCCCCACTTCTGGTACGACGCGGCCAGGTACTGGTCGATCATCACCTGCGCGCCGTTCACGAAGTCGCCGAACTGCGCCTCCCACACCACCAGCGCGGTGGGATCGGCCATCGTGTAGCCGTACTCGAAGCCCACCACCGCCATCTCGGTGAGCGGCGAGTTGTGGATCTCGAATGTCGCCCGCGCGTCGGCGATCTGGTGGAAGACGTTCAGCTTCTTGCCGGTGACCGCGTCGTTGAGCACGGCGTGGCGATGGCTGAAGGTGCCGCGCTCCACGTCCTGCCCCGTGATGCGCACCGGGATGCCGTCCTGCAGCAGCGACGCGAAGGCCAGCGCCTCGGCGTGGCCCCAGTCGATGCCGCCCTCCGCACCCATCGCGTCGCGGCGCTTCTGGAGGAGGCGCTCCAGCTTCGCGTTGGGAGTGAACCCCTCCGGCCGCGCCAGCATCGCCTCGTTGAGCACGGTCAGACGCTCGGCGGGCACGGCGGTCTCCACCCCGTGCTTGCCGTTGCGCGACGGGGCATCGTCGTGGCCGTGGGCGGCGTGGTCGCCACCCTTGATGCGGTCCAGGATCTCGCCGAGGCGCGCCGTGGCGCCCTGGAGCATCGCGTCCGCCTCGTCCCGCGGCACCACGCCCTCGTCCGCCAGCCGGCGCGCCAGGATGTCGCGCACGGTGGGGTGGTCCTTGATGACGTCGTACATGCGCGGCTGGGTGAACGCGGGCTCGTCGCCCTCGTTGTGCCCCCACCGCCGGTAGCCCACCAGGTCGATGACGAAGTCCTTGCCGAAGCGCTGCCGGTACGCGTGCGCCAGCCGGGCGGCGTTGATGCACGCCTCCGCGTCGTCGGCGTTCACGTGCACCACCGGCACCTCGAAGCCCTTGGCCAGGTCGCTCGAGTACCGGGTCGAGCGGTCCTGCTCCGGGTTCGTGGTGAAGCCGATCTGGTTGTTGGCGATGAGGTGGATGGTGCCGCCCACCGTGTAGCCGGGGAGCGACATCATGTTGAACGTCTCAGGCACCACGCCCTGACCGGGGAACGCCGCGTCGCCGTGGATCAGCACCGCGACCGCGGCGGCCTTTTCGTGGCGGGGCGCGCCGGGGCCGGTGGTGTCGTCCTGCGACGCGCGCGTCATTCCCACGACCACGGGGTTGACGAACTCCAGGTGGCTGGGGTTGGGCGAGAGGGTCACGCGCACGCGGGCGCCCTCCACCTCGCGCTCGTCCTGCCACCCCATGTGGTACTTGACGTCGCCCGAGGGCTCGTCCGAGTTCTGCGCCGCGTCGCCGCCGGGGACGTGCTGGGCGCTCAGGAACGCCTCCACCATCATCTCGTACGGCTTGCCGAGCACGTGCGTCAGCACGTTGAGCCGCCCCCGGTGCGCCATGCCGATCAGCACGTCGCGCGCGCCGGCGCCGGCCGCCTCGCGGATGATCTCGTCCAGCATGGGGACCATGGTGTCGGTCCCTTCCAGCGAGAAGCGCTTCTGGCCGAAGAAGGCGCGGTGGAGGAAGTTCTCGAACCCCTGCACCTGCGAGAGCCGCTCCAGCAGCGCGCGCCGCCGCGGGGCGGGGAGGGGTTGGTTGAAGCGCCCGCTTTCGATGGCGTCGCGCAGCCAGCCGCGCTCGTCCGCGTCCGGAAGGTGGAGGAACTCGTAGCCCGTGGTGCCCGAGTAGATCTCCCTCAGCCGCCTGATCGCGGAGAGTGCGTCTGTCGTCCCGTCCGGCGCGCTGCGAGCCACCGAAGCGGGGAGCGCGGCCAGGTCTGCCTCGCTGATCCCGTGGAACGCGGGGTCCAGCGACGGGTCCACCGGCGACTCCTGGCCGAGCGGGTCCAGCTTCGCCGCGGTGTGCCCGCGGGCCCGGATGGAGCGCGCCAGCTCCCGCGCCGCCACGATCCGGTCCACGTCCGCGGGAGTGGCTGCGGCCGTGGTGCCGGCGGCCGCGGGCTCGCCGGTCGGCGAAAAGGATGCGAAGTAGCCGCGCCACTCCTCGTCCACCGAGGCGGGGTCGCTCAGGAAGCGGTCGTACAGGTCCAGCACGTAGGCCGCGTTGGGCCCGGTGAATTCGCGAAGGTCTGCCATGGTCCACACATCGTGCGGGCGCCCGCGAGGGTGCGCCGGTGAGCCGCCCCGCCCCGGAGGCGTGCGGCAAGCCGCGACAACTTACTGCCGGCCGTGGCGGGCCGCTACGGCGCGGTGCTGCAAGTGTCTGACCCACGCGCGGGCAGTCGGCATCTCGTTCTTCCTTCCTATGATGGATGCCGTTAAAATGCCGGCGTACTGGACAGGCCTGGTCCCTGACAGGAAGCGTAATGAATCGGCTGCCAAAGAACCGCCCGCCCACGCATCCGGGCGAAATGCTCCTGAACGAGTTCATCGTCCCGCACGGGCTCTCGCTCGCGGAAACCGCGCGGCGCCTGCGCATCTCGTATCCGCGGCTCCACGAGACCGTAAAGGGGCGGCGCGGCGTAACCATCGACACGGCGCTGCGGCTCCAGCGCATGTTCGAGATGGACGCGGATTTCTGGCTCAACCTCCAGCGCGGTTGGGATCTGTGGCACGCGCTCCGCTCGCCGCTGGCGGAGGAGCTGGAGGCCATTCCGGCGCTCAAGCGAGCGTAAACCCGGCGCGGGGTGTCGTAAACGCGGCAAATGCGTTAACTTAGAGGACTTGGAAAGATTCCGAGTCATGCGGTCGTGCCCCGCGCCAGAATGGGCGTGTGATTCTTCTGGGCACTACGTCCAATCCTGGACAAACTCACGAGCGGCGAACGATGGGCACCACGCGGTGCCTGCGCTGCGACCAGCGGCGGACCCGGAGGGAAGAGTCCGGGCCACCCAACAAGGAAAAATGCATTTCAACGAGCTGAACCTCGCGCCCGAGCTGGTACGCAACGTCCTGGCGCTCGGGTACGAAATCCCCACCCCCATCCAGCAGCAGGCCATCCCCGCCGCCCTCGAAGGGCGGGACGTGTTAGGCCGCGCCCCCACCGGGACGGGCAAGACGGCCGCCTTCATGCTTCCTACGCTGCACCGGCTGCGCGGCAAGGAAGGGCTCCGCGCTCTCGTCCTCTGCCCCACGCGCGAGCTGGCGATCCAGGTGGGCGAGTCCGCGCGGGACTACTCGCGCGGCAGCGAGCTGTTCGTGGGCGTGGTGTACGGCGGCGTGCCGCTGGACAAGGACATGCGCGGCCTGCGCGCCGGCTACGAGATCCTCGTGGCCACGCCGGGGCGCCTGATCGACCACATCGAGCGCGGCAACATCGACCTCTCCAAGGTCGAGGTGCTGGTGCTGGACGAAGCCGACCGGATGCTGGACATGGGCTTCCGCCCGCAGATCAACGAGGTGATGCGCCGGATGCCAAAGGAAGGGCGGCAGACGCTCTTCTTCAGCGCCACCATGCCCAACTCGGTGAAGTCGCTGGCCTACGACATCCTCCGCGACCCGGTCACGGTGGAGGCGGCGCCCAAGGTGCAGGCCGCCGAGGGCGTGGACCAGTTCGTCTACCCGGTGGACGCGCGCCAGAAGACGGGGCTCCTGCTGGAGCTGCTGCTGAAGCCGGAGTTCAAGAGCGCCCTCGTGTTCTGCCGCACCAAGTTCGGCGCGGACCGCGTGGCGCAGGCCGTGGCCCGCGCCGGCATCAAGGTGGAGGCGATGCACAGCGACCGGAACATGCAGCAGCGCGTCCGCGCGCTGGAGTCGTTCCGCAGCGGCGAGGTGCAGGTGCTGGTGGCTACGGACGTGGCGCAGCGCGGGATCGACGTGGACGGCATCTCGCACGTCATCAACTACGACGCGCCCAAAGACCCGGAAGGATACGTGCACCGCGTGGGCCGCACCGCGCGCGCCGGCGAGACGGGCGTGGCGATCACCCTCATGTCGGGCGGCGAGATCGGCGACGTGGCGGCGGTGGAGCAGCTCCTTGGCGCGCGCATCCCGCGCGTCAACGTCCCCGGCTACTCCTTCTTCGTGGCCGACACCCCGCTGATTCTGGGCGAGGATGGCGAGCCGGCCCCGCCGGTGGAGCAGGCCCCGATGCCGCAGACCAAGCGCGCCGCCCAGAAGGAGGCCCGCACCACGCGCGGCCGCAAGAGTGGCGAGCTGTCGCAGGAAGATCTGGCGAAGCTGCTGCGGGTGGGCTGAGGACCCCTCACCCCCCCGGCCCCCCTCTCCCAAACTGCTGGGAGAGGGGGGAGATCGCGGCCATCCCCACTCGGCCCCGACATCGAAGAACGCCCCGATCCGTGATCGGGGCGTTCTTCGTTATGTGCGGTGTGCAAGGGCGTCGTCGGGGGCTCGCCCGCACGCGCGACCTCCGCCTGACGAAACCAAACCCGTAGGGGCCGCCCCACGTGGCTGCCCGTGCCATCCACCGCGCCGGTGCCGGCCTGTCGTCACCTGTCCTCTATCAGCCATTCCCATCCCCCATCCCCCATCCCCCATCCCCCCTCCCCCATCCCCCATCCCCCATCCCCCATCCCGGGCCCCTTTTGTGCAGTCCACCACCCGCGAGCAACCGAGCACGGCGCGCCGCCCCCGCGGATGCGTCCCCGACCGCCATACATGACCGATCCCCAAGACCAGCCCCGCGTCAGGAACATTTACCGAGGCGGCTACTTTCCGCGCGTGCGCCAGCGCTGGGAGGAGTTCGTCGCGACGGCGAAGTATGCCGCAAAGAACCCGCGCGGGTGGGTGCGCGACACGCTGCGGCGCGACGCGGAGTTCTTTCTGCACCTGGTGGACGCCACGGTAGGGGCGCTCGGCGCGTCGCTGCGCGATCGGAAGCGGCGCAGGTGGGTGCTGGGGGCGTTTGCGCTGGTGGGGTTCATCCCCGCGTTCATGTGGGAGCGGTGCGGGTTCATGGGGTGCCCGGACGTGGCGCGCGTGGCATCGCTGCAGCCCGGCGGCGCGGCGACGGTCTACGATGCGGACGGCGGCATCCTGGCGCGGCTCACGCCCGTGCGCTGGGAGGTGGTGAGGATCACGCGGCTTCCGAAGTACGTGCCGCAGGCGTTCGTGGCGGTGGAGGACCAGCGTTACTATTCACACCACGGGGTGGACTGGCGGCGCTTCCTGGGAACGACGGCGCGCAACCTGATGCCGGGCGGGCGCAGCCAGGGCGCCAGCACCATCACCATGCAGGTGGCGCGAAACGTCTTCCCGGACCGCCTCCCCGCCTCCGAACGCACCATCAAGCGCAAGCTGCTGGAGATCCGCGTCGCGACGGAAATCGAGGGGAAGTACGACAAGGACCAGATCCTCCAGACGTACCTCAACCAGATCTACTTCGGCGAGGGGGTCTACGGGATCGAGTCGGCCGCGCGGATCTACTTTGGGAAGCACGCGGCGAACCTGACGCTGCCGGAAGCCGCGCTGCTGGCGGGGCTTCCCAAGGCGCCCACCAACTACAACCCGCGCCGCAACCCCGATCGATCGCTCGCCCGGCGCAACCTGATCCTGGGGCTGATGGCGCAGCAGGGGCGGATCACGCCCCTGGAGCGTGACCAGTCACGCGCGGCGGGGCTGAAGCTGGCGCGCCTGGAGACGGAGCAGCAGCGGCGGCGGGCGCCGTACTTCGTGGAGATGGTGCGGCGCGTGCTGGAAGAGCGCATGGGGGAGCAGTTGTACGCGGGGGCGCTGCGCATCCGCACCGGGCTGGACCCGCGCGCGCAGGCCGCCGCCGAGAAGCAGCTGGAGGCGCAGATCCGGCGCGTGGAGGGCGGCGTGTTCGGGCGCTTCGAGGGTCCGCGCCGCAAGGACGCGACAGTAGGCGCCGAGACGCCGTACCTGCAGGGGAGCGCCGTGCTGATGGACGCGCGCACCGGCGACGTGCGGGCGTGGGTGGGCGGACGGTCGTTCGAGGATTCGCGCTTCGACCGCATCTCGCAGGGATTCCGGCAGCCGGGGTCGGCGTTCAAGCCGTTCGTGTGGGCGGCGGCGATCGAGCGCGGCGTGGCGCTCACCGACACCTTCATCGACGAGCCGCTGCGCCGCACCATGCCCGCCGGCGACGTGTGGGAGCCGCGCAACTTCGACGGGCGCTTCCGCGGTCCCGTGTCGGTGCGCAACGCGCTGCGCTGGTCCGTGAACACGGTGGCGGTGCGGCTGGCCGAGCGCGCGGGGCTGGACGAGGTCAGCTCCGAGGCGCGGCGCATGGGGATCACGGCCAAGGTGCCCGCGCTTCCGTCGGTGGCGATCGGCGCGGCGGCGCTGCGGCCGCTGGAGCTGGTGAGGGCGTACACCGCCTTCGCCACGCTGGGGTCGCGGGTGGAGCCACGCTTCGTGACGCGGGTGGAGAACGCGGCGGGGGAGGTGCTGTGGGAGCCCGGCGTGCGGCGCCGGCGCGTGCTGGACCCCGGCGTCGCCTTCCTGGTGACCGACGCCATGCGCGACGTGGTGGACCGGGGCACCGGCCGCAAGGCGCGCGACGTCGGCCTGCGCGGCCCGGCGGCGGGGAAGACGGGGACCACCAACGGCGCCACGGATGCGTGGTTCGTCGGCTTCACGCCGGACGTGGTGGGCGCGGTGTGGATCGGCTTCGACCGCGGGCGCCCCATCACGGCGCGCGGCTCCGGAGGCGAGCTGGCGGCGCCGGTGTGGGGGCGCATGGTGCGCGCGGCGGCCAACGGGCGCGTGCCGGTGGCGTGGGAGCCGCCGGGCGGAGTGGTGGAGCGCAAGGTGGCGGTGTCCGGGCTGCGCGTGATCTCGCCGGGGTGCCGGGCCCGGGGCGCGTCGTTCGACGAGTACTTCCTGCGCCGCGCCGTGCCGCCCAGCGTCTGCCCCCGCGGCGCCCCGGACGCCCCGCCCTGGTGGGAGCGCGCCGTCGATGCCGCGGAGACGCAGGTGCGCGAGTGGGTGCGCGAGCAGTCCGCCCGCGTGTGGCGCGACGTGCGCCGCCGCGCCGGCTTCCCGGTGGACGGCTCCGCGCCGCGTGCCGAGCAGTCGACGCGCCCGCGCCGCGAAGAGCCTGAGGCGCGCGAGCCGGCGGGAGTGGCCGACCCCGTGACGCCGGGGCCGCGCGACAGCATCTTCATCCCGCCGGTGCAGGTAGACACCATCTCGCTGTAGAAGCGTCTGGAGCCGCCCCCCGCGCCGTGATCCGTACGGGCCTTGGCGAGGAACATGGGCAAGTGCCGAGCGGGCGGCATGGACCGCTTCCTTCACTCCGCGCCCGAAATTCCGGCGCGGAAGCATGGATCGGGGCGGCGCTTCGTTCAGGAGGTAAGGCGCTTTAAGCAGAGCATTGAACACCACGCCTTACTTCCTGAACGAAGCGCTACACGCACCTGCCTCCGCGCCGTCGCGTGTCGCGGAGTGAAGGAGACGACCGGCGCCCCCCACGCCGAAACGGCCCCCGCGCCACGGTCCGTACGGGCCCGGCTGAGGAACATGGGCCAGTGCCGATCTGGCCGCATGGATCGCTTCCTTCACTTCGCGCCTGAGTTGCGGCGCGGAGGCATGGATCGGGCGGCGCTCCGTTCAGGAGGTGGTGATGTGGAGGCGCTTTCTGGCTGCCGCGCCAACGATTTGCGATGCGCCGATGGCGCGCTCGGAACGACTGTTTCGACGGCCGGGTACACCGGTGCACGAACGTACCGGTGCGGGGATGAAAGGTGCCGCTTTGCCTTGCCCGCGCCGCGCAGTAGATTGCCGTGATTATGCACTCCGGCCCGGCGCGCACGCTGCCCCCGGAGAGCGCCGCCGTACGCCGCCTGCCCAAGCGTAAACCGATGCACGCTGCGCCCGAGCGCAGAATGATGAGACGCCGGCTCCACGCCCTCGCCCTGCTGGTGGCGGTGGTGCTGCTGGGTGCGTGCGCCGGCGGCGGCGGGGCGCCCACCGGCCCCTTTCCCGGCCTGGCGCAGTTCGCCGGGCGGGAGATCCGCCGCGTCCAGTTCGAGGGCGACCTCGAGATCTCCGAAGACACCCTCCGCCGCGTCGTCACCACGCGCGGAAGGTCGTGCAAGCTCTTCATCCTCCCCATCTGCCCCTTTGGCTTCGGGCGCACGGAGCCCACGCTGGACCTGGGCGTCCTCTCGCGCGACGTGGTGCGCATCCAGCTCGCCTACCGCGACAACGGGTACTACGGCACCCGCGTCGTCCCGGACGTGCAGGAGATCGCGGGCGGAAGCGTGGACGTCACCTTTCGCATCAACCCCGGCGACCTGGTGACGCTGCGGGTGCTGGAGGTGCAGGGGGTGGAGCGCGCCGACAGCGCGGGCGAGATCGCGCGCAAGCTGCCGCTGAAGCTGAACGAGCCGTTCCGCCGCAACGACTTCCTGGCATCGGTGGATACGGTGCGCAACAACCTGCTGGACAGGGGCTTCCCCTACGCCCAGGTGCTGCGCAACTACTCCATCGACACCATCGCGGACGTGGCGGAGGTGCAGCTCGTGGCCAACACGGGGCCGCTGGTGACGGTGGACACCATCCTCTTCGCCGGGCTGGACCGCATCACCGAACGCACGGCGCGGCACCAGATCGCAATTCGCGAAGGGCGCCGGCTGCGCGCCACGGACCTCTCCCGCAGCCAGCGCAACCTGTTCGAGCTGGAGCTGGTGGACTTCGCGGCGGTGGAGGTGGCGCCGGACTCGCTCCAGCTCACGCCGGACAGCGCGGAGCTGGAGATGGACAGCATCGGCTCCACCGTGATCGTGCGCGTGGCCGAGGCGGCGCGCTACGCCGTGGACGCCTCCGTCGGCTACGGCACGCAGGACTGCCTGCGCGCGCAGGGGAGCCACACGGACCGCAACTTCCTGGGCGGCGCGCGGCGGCTGGAGGTCTCCGGGCTGGTGTCGAAGCTGGGCGCGGCGGGGCCGGTGGACGCGCTGCGCGACACGCGGCTGTGCGACGAGTTCCAGCTCGATTCCACCTCCACCTCCATCGACACCACCATCGCCAGCGCGCTGAACTACCGCGTCGCCGCGGACTTCGTGCAGCCGCGCCTCTTCGGCATCCGCACCTCGTTCCTGGCCAGCGTCTACGCGGAGCGGCTCACCGAGGTGGGGCTTTACATGCGCAGCGCGCGGGGCGGGCAGGCCGGCTTCGTGCGCCAGGTGGCGACGGGGACGCTGCTCTCCGGCACCTTCACGGTGGAAAGGTCGCGCACGGAGGCGAACGACTTTTTCTTCTGCGTGGCGGTGGAGGTGTGCAACCGCGAGGACATCGAGGCGCTGAAGCGGTCGCGCTGGTCCAACTCGCTGAACACCTCCGTGCTGCGCAACCGCGTGCGGCTGGACCCCTTCCCCAGCGGCGGCCACCAGCTTCGCACCACGATGGACTACGCCTCGGCGGCGCTGGGGTCGCAGGACGAGTACCTGCGCGTCTACGCCGACGGCACGGTGTACCGGCGGCTGGGCGGCCCCGTCATCGCCTCCGCGCGGCTGGCGGGGGGGACGTTCTTCCAGGGGCTGCTGAACGGCGACGGATACATTCCGCCCAACCGGCGCTTCTACGGCGGCGGCCCGGCGGGGGTGCGCGGCTTTCCGCGCAACGAGCTGGGCCCGCAGGTCTACGTGGAGCGCACGCGGCTGAGCGACGACGGCAGCGTCACCGAGCTGGACGTGGACACGCTCAACTCGGCCACGGGCGGAACCCGCACGCTGCTGGGGACGCTGGAGGTGACCGCGCCCTCGCCCTTTTTGCGCGAGTCGCTGCGGCTGGCCGGCTTCGTGGACGCGGGGCGCGTGTGGGACCCCGCCACCCGCCAGGCGGAAGGGTGCCAGAGCCGCGACCCGGGGCTGCGCATCACGCCCGGGGTGGGGCTCCGCTACGCCACGCCGGTGGGGCCGCTGCGGGTGGACGTGGCGTACAATCCGTACGACCCGGAGCGCGGGTGCCTGTACGCCATCGACGAGAACGACCGGCTCCTTCCCACGCCGATCAACCAGAGCTTCGCGCCTGAGGGGCGGGGAGGGGCGCTGAGCCTCAACCGCTTCATCTTCCAGCTCTCGGTGGGGCAGACGTTCTGATGCCGCGCCGCCGCCTGGGTCGAATCGGGCTCCTCATGCTGGGGCTGCTGGTGGGCTTCGCGCTCACCTTTGGCGGCGTGTGGATGTTCGTCCGCCGCACCCAGACCATGGAGGTGGCCGAGGAGCGCGTCAGCATGGCGCTGGGGCTGCCGCGCGAGGCGTTCACGGTGCAGGCGGTGGAGGAGGACGGCTCGCTCGCCATCGCGCTGCGCAACGTCGCCTTCCTGGACGCGAACGGCGACACGATCGTCGCGGCGCCGCTGGCGCGCGGAACGCTGGACGCGGGCTCCGTGAGCGGCACCGGCGCGTACGTGCTGCGCGATGCCGAGCTGGTCCGCCCCGACCTGCGGCTGTCGCAGGATGCCAGGGGCGAGTGGAACGTCTTCGGGATCGTGGTGGCGGAGGCGGACGGCACCCCCGTGCGCCCCACGGGCGCCAACGGCGACGAGGCCGCGGCGCGCTCCATCGTCATCCGCGGGATGCGGATCGTGGACGGGCGCGCGCGCATCGCGTACCCGCTGGAAAGCCGACCCGCCGCCCCCACCGGCCGCTTCGCCTCCCTCAAGCAGCCGGAGATCCGGCGCGAGGGCGGGCGCTGGGTTCGCGTGTCGTACCTGAGCGACCTGGACGCCGTCCTCCCCGGCATCCGCTTCGGCGGCGGGGGCGGGTGGCGCGTGGACATCGGTTCCATGTCCGCCACGGTGCGCAACCCGGACACGCGCATCGCCCAGGTTCGCGGCTTCTTCGAGGACCGCGGCGACCAGGTGATCCGCTTCAACCTGGCCGAGGTGCGGGCCGCCCACTCGCGCTTCGCCGGCGGCGGGACGATGACTCCAGCCGGCGAGGCGCTGGCGTACGACATCGACCTGCGCTTTGCCCCGCTCGACTTCCGCGACCTGCAGGGGATGGGGATCGCGATTCCGGGGCAGGGGATGGCGGCGTTCTCGCTGGGGATCAACACGCTGAGCGGCGGGCGGATGCAGTACGCCGTCACCGACGCGCGCGTGGCGATCCTGGATTCGCGGTTGGGCGGCGACGTCACCGTCATCACCGCCCCCGGCCAGGCCACGGCCGTCCGCGACGCGCGCCTGACGATGGAGCGCGTGCGCCTGGCCGACCTGGAGACGCTCGGCTACCTGGACCGCAGCGAGTTCGCCGGCATCCTGAGCGGCACCGTCGTGAGCGAGGGCGAGGCGCTGCGCGTGGACGTCGCCGCGCGCGTCACGCCGCGCGACGCTCCGGAGGCCACGCCGTCGGTGCTCACCGCGCAGGGGCGCGTGCTCCTGGCGGCCGGGCGGCAGCCGATGCGGCTGGACGGGTTGCGCGTGGGGGCGGACCCGCTCTACCTCTCCACGCTGCGCCCGCTGGCACCGGAGAGCGCGGCGATGCTGCAGGGGGTGATGCGCGGCGGCGCCACGCTTTCCGGCCCGCTCTCCGCGATGCGCATCCAGGAAGGGAGCCTGGCGTACGCCGTCGGCACCGCGCCGGAGAGCCGCATCCGCGGGCTGTCCGGCACGCTGGCGATGGGCCCGCCGATGCGCTACTCGCTGGAAGGGCGCGCCGAGCCGCTCGCCCTCGCCACGCTGACGCAGCTCTTCCCGGCCCTCCCCTTCCGCTCCGCCACGCTGTCCGGCCCCATCGCGGTGAGCGGGACCTCGGAGAGCGTTGACTTCCGCTTTGACCTGAGCGGCGCGGCCGGCGCCATCGCGGCGCGTGGCAACGTGGCGATGGGCGGCGCGGTGCCGCGCTTCGAGGTCACCGGCTCGGTGGAGGCGTTCCGCGCGGCCTCCGTGCTGGAGAACGCGCCCGCCGCCGCGCAGGGGCTGCTGACCGGCACCTTCAACGCGCGCGGCACCACCGAAGACCTGCGCTTCGGCGTGAACCTGGCGCAGGGCGGCGGCACCTTTGCGCTCGGCGGCACGGTGCGGCGCCCCGGCGGCTCCCCCGCGCAGTTCGACGTGGCCGGGCGGGTGGACAACTTCCGCATCGGCTCCATCCTCGGCCGGCCGGATCTGCTCCCCTCGCCGGTCACGGGGCCGATTGCCGTCTCCGGCGGCGGGCGGCAGCCGTACCGTTTCGACGTGGCGCTGCGCGGCGAGCAGGGGCTGCTGGACGTGGATGGGTGGTACGCGCCGGGCCCCGTCCCCTCGTACGCGGTCAACGGCGCCGTCGCCGACCTGGACGTGAGCGGGCTGCCGGGGATGACCTCCGCGCCGCGCACGCGCCTCACCGGCACCCTCGCCATCCAGGGCCGCGGCACCACGCCGGAGACCTTTGCCGGCACCGTCGCCTTCCGCGCGGAGCCGGGGTCGCTGATCGGGCGCTACCCGCTGCAGACCGGGCTCGCGCGGCTGGAGGCGCGCGGCGGCATCCTGCGGGTGGACACGCTGGACTTCGCGCTGCGCGGCGCGCGCTTCTCGGCCACGGGCGCCATCGGGCTCACCACCCCCTCGCCCACGCCGCTCCAGTTCGCGCTGAACGCGCCGGACCTGGCGCTCCTTCGCCCCATCATTCCCGGCGGCGACACCCTCCCCGATCTCGCCGGTGCGCTGACGGCTTCGGGAACGATCACGGGCACCGTGAAGGCGCCCACGATCGCCGCGCGCGGTAACGCGCGGGGTCTCCGCTACGGCAGCATGGCGGCGGGCACGCTGGCCTTCGACGTGAGCGGCCTGCGCGCCGGCACCGCCTGGAACGGGCGCGTCAACGTGGCGGGCACGGCGCTGGAATACGGCACGCAGCGGCTGGATTCGCTGCGGCTGGACGCCGTCATCGCGCCGGGGAGCAGCACCTTCACCCTTGCCGCGCGCCGCGACCCCGCCACCGACATCACCGCCTCCGGACGGCTGGAGCTAGACGGTGCGACGCCGGTGGGGGCGATCTTCGACAGGCTCGCGCTGCGGCTGGGCGATTCCCGCTGGGAGCTCGGGCAGCGCGCCCGCCTCGGCTGGGGCGACCGCGGGCTGGCGGTGGAGAACTTCGCCCTGCGCCGCGCGGACGGCGGGCGCGGGTTGATAGAGGCCGACGGCGCCCTCCCGACCACGGGCATCGCGGACCTGCGCATCGGCATCACCGACCTGAGCCTGGTGGACGTGCGGCGCCTGGCGCCCAACACCGCCGTGCCGGACCTGGCGGGCGCGCTGAACCTGCAGGCCGCCATCACCGGCCCCGTCGCCGCGCCGCTGATCACGCTGGACGCGCGGGTGGACTCGCTCCTGGTGCGCGGCTTCCGCCTGGACCGCTTCGCCCTGGTGGGGCGCTACGCCGCCGGGCGCATGGACGTCACGGGCGACGCGCAGATCGGCGGGCGGCGGGTGATGGAGCTGCGCGCCGGCGTCCCGATGGCCGTCTCGCTGGGCGGAATGGTCCCGCAGGTGGAGCTGGCGCGCGACGGTGCGCTCACCGCCACCTTCAACGCCGACTCGCTCCCGCTGGCGCTCCTCGCCTCCGCCGTCCCCACCATCGAGGACGCGGAGGGCGTCGCGCAGGCCCGCGTGCAGGTGACGGGGACGCTGCGCAGGCCGCGCGTGAGCGGCGGAGCGAGCCTGATCGGCGGCGCGATGACGGTGGTGCCGCTGGGGGTGCGCTGGACCGGGATCGCCGGCCAGGTCACGCTGGATGGGAGCCTGGTGCGGCTGGACTCGCTGGTCGCGCTCTCCGCGGGGGGCCGCGCCCGCGTGGACGGCACCGTGCGCCTGGACGATCCCGCACGCCCGGACATGTACGTCCGCCTGGCGCTGGACAACTTCCAGGTGATCGACAACCGCGAGATGGCCGAGCTGGAGGTGGACGCGGCGCTCGCAATCTCCGGCCGCTTCCCCAGCACGGTCGCGACCGGCAACGTCCGCATCGAAGACGGCACCATCTACCTCCCCGCGCTCGGCGCCGAGCGCGAGGCGGAGATCCTGGGCGCCGAGGTGGGCGAGATCGGCGCGGACACCGTGAGCGCCCCGGCGGGAGCCTCGGCGCTGCTGGCCGCGCTGCGCCCGCGCAACCTGCGGGTGGAGATCGGCGACAACGTCTGGCTCCAGTCGCCGGACGCGCGCATCCAGCTGGGCGGCGAGCTGCTGGTGGACCAGCCGCCCGGGAACCCCACCTTCTCCGTCTTCGGCGACCTGGAGGCGCGTCGCGGCACCTACACCGTCGCCATCGGCCCCATCGAGCGCGAGTTCGAGATCCAGTCCGGCGTGGTGCGCTTCTACGGCACGCAGGAGTTCAACCCCGGCCTGGACATCCTGGCCGAGTACCAGGTGCGCGACCCCGAGCTGGGCGGCGAGGACATCACCGTGCAGGTGCGCCTCACCGGCACCGTGCAGAACCCGCAGGTCGCCTTGAGCGCCAACACGCGCCAGCCCCTGCCGTCGTCGGAGATCGCGTCGCTCCTCGTCTTCGGCCGCCAGAGCGCCACGGCGGGCACGGCGTTCGAGGCGCTGTCGAGCCAGATCGTGGGCGGCGTGTTCCTGGAGGAGTTCATCGGAAACCTGATCACGCGGGAGCTGGAGGAGCGGCTGATTCAGACGGGCCTGGTCGACTTCGTGCGCGTGCGGGCGCGGCCCAGCGGGGCCGGGCTGGGAGCGTTCAACGTGTCGTCGGGCGCCAGCATCTTCAGCGCGGTCTCGCTTGAAGCGGGGAAGGAGCTGGTGGACGACGTCTTCCTGACGGGCCAGATCTTCAACATCTTCTCGACCGAGAACGGGGCGCGCCGCTTCGGCCTCGCGCTGGACTGGGAGATCACGCGCACGCTGAGCCTGCGGCTGGCCGTGGAGCCGGTGCGCCGCGATCCGATCCTGCAGCAGAACCTGCGAAATCGCGACTACCAGGGCTCGCTGGACGTGCGCCGCCGCTGGGAGTACGGCCGCTCGCGCAAGCGCGACGAGGCGATCCAGCGTCCGCGCCCGCGCACCGAGCCCGCGCCGGGGGAAAAGTCGACCCCCACCGGCCTCCCGCCGCCCCCACCCCCGCCGGAGAACGTCTCCACGACCCCTCCGGCACCTCCGTAACACCACGCCCCCGGATGCTAAGGCATCCGGGGGCGTGGTGATTTTGGGGGCGCACACCGGGCGCAACACCCCGGGGGCACCCCCGGGGGGCCGCAGCACCGGGGGATAAATCCCCCGGCTGGAACCACGGGAAGACCGCTGAAGCGGTCTCGCGGCCCGCAGCATCGGCGCGGGGGCCGTAATCGGTAGGGGCGCGATTCATCGCGCCCACCCTCGCCCCCACCTCGACCGCCGCCCGACAGGAAGGATCCGGTAGGGGCAGTCCTGCGTGTCTGCCCGCCCTCGTCTCCACCACGATCACGGCCCAACGCGCCGTTTCCGTAGCCCCGCGTGGCTGCACGTGCCCGCCCCCGCGCCGCCGCCCGCCAACCACGCACGGCCCAAAATCCCCTCTCCCACGGCGGTTTGTGGGAGAGGGTGGCAGCTGTAAGCTGCGGGTGAGGGCCCTACCCCGCGTACGGCGTGGTCCGCGCCTGCGCGCCGGAGTCCAGCTGGCGGCGGAAATCCGCGTCCTCCTGCAGCGCGCCGACGTTGCGGTCGATGCTGTGGAGGTGCTCCTCCAGCAGGGCGATCCGCTGCTCCATCAGGGCAACCTTTTGCTCCTCGCCCTTCATCTCCTTCATGCGGGCAAAGGCTTCGACGATCGGCTTCAGGGCGAATCGCGCGGTAATGCCGATGACGGGGACCAGCACCACCATGATGCCGAGTGTGACCGCCATCAGTCCGGTCAGGGCGTGGATGTCCATTGGCCGTAGCTCCAGAGGAGGGGTGGGAGGTGAGGAGGAGACTCCTCGTGGGAACGGAGAGACCGGGTGAGCCTCGCCAGGTGGAGCGGGGTACGGAAGTTCGCGAACTCAGGATTCAGCAACGGCAGCCTCACGCCTTTCTTGCTGTCTCCTCTGTGTCTCTGTGTGATGCGCCGTTCAGGTCGCGGCCTCCGAAGGCAGGTTCGGCCCCGCGATCCGCGGCAGCACGCCGCGCACCAGCGCCGCAAGCCGGTCGCGGACGCGGGCGCCCACCTCCATCACCTCGTCGTGCGAAAGATGCGAGCCGCCCAGCCCCGCGGCCAGGTTCGTGATGCACGAGATCCCGAAGCAGCGCACCCCCAGTGCCCGACCCACGATCACCTCGGGCACGGTGGACATCCCCACCGCGTCGGCTCCCAGGCGGGCAAGCATGCGGATCTCGGCAGGCGTCTCGTAGCTGGGGCCGGGGAGTCCCGCGTACACCCCCTGCGAAACCGGAATGCCCAGCTCCAGCGCCACCTCCTCGGCGATGCGGCGGAAGCCGGAGTCGTAGGGGTCGCTCATGTCGGGGAAGCGCTGCTCGCCCGGCAGCACCGCGCCGATCAGCGGGTTGCTCCCCATCAGGTTGATGTGATCGGCGATGATCATCAGGTCGCCCGGCGTCATCCCGGGGCGCACCCCACCGGCCGCGTTGGTCAGTAGCATGACTTCCGCGCCCAGCGCCACCAGCGCGCGGACGGGAAGGGCGACGTCGCGCGGCTGCCATCCTTCGTACAGGTGGAAGCGGCCCTGCATCGTCGCCACTTCGACGCCGGCCCAGCGCCCCACCACCAGCGTCCCCGCGTGGCCCGCCAGCTCCTGCGTCCGCCGCGGAAAGCCGGGGATGTCGCCGAAGGGGATGCGCACGGCGTCCTCGATCTCGTCGGCCAGGCCGCCGAGGCCGGAGCCGAGCACCAGGATGGCGTGCGGCGCGCGCGTCACCCGCTCGCGCAGAAAGGTGATCGTCTCGTGGATGTCGTTCGCGGCACCGGCCGTCATCGCTCCTCCGGGAAAGGTTGAGACGGCAACTTGGATGCGCCGCCCGCGTCCGTCAACGGCGCCGCGCCCGCTCCACGAACTCCACCACCACCGGCCTGCGCGGCACCTGCACCAGCGAAAGGGGCACGGTGCTGATGCCGCGCCCCGGCGGCGGCCGGGTGGTGCGGCTCTGCAGGATCACCGCAGTCACCGTGTCGCCGCGGAAGTAGAGCGAGTCCACCGAGACGTAGCCGCCGGGGAGCGCCCCCTGCGTCGCCACGATCACCAGGTGGGTGTTGAAGTCCACCGGGCGCAGCGCGCGGTCCGGCAGACCGCTGAACGCGCGGACCGCCGCCCACTCCGCCGGCGTGCGCACCACGCAGCGCAGCGGCACGCGAAAGCGCGTGCCGCCCTGCGCGTACCCCGACCAGGCCAGCGCCGGGAGCGGACGCGTCCACCGGTAGTCGCGCGGCGCGTACGTCTTCGCGACTGGCCCGCCCGCGCGCTCGCCCTGGCAGAACCCGCGCAGCGCCTCGGGCACCTCCGCATCCCCCGCGTCCGGCGCGAACGCCACCAGTCGCGGCGGCTCGGGCGGCGCATCCCGCGGAGGGGGCGCTCCGGGCGAGCACGCGGCAAGGAGCAGGGCGGGAACGAGAGCGAGGAAGCGCAGAATCCGATCCTGTCGAGGGGTGGAAAGCGGGTGCCAACGTATCGCGCCCACAACCGCAAAGAAAGCGCTCCGGCCCTAGCAATGGGACCGGAGCGCCTGCCCGCGGCTTCATCGCCGCTCCCACGCTCAGGGTTCGCAGCGGCACCCGGTTTCGGGGTCACACACCGCGAACAAGTTCTGCGACTGGCATTCGAAATAGCACTCCGTTCGCTCCTGCGCGGTCATGCAGTACGCCCCTGCCTGCGCGGTGGAGCTCGCGAACGCGTGGGTCGCTCCGTAGCCCAGCCCTAGCGCGATCGCGGCTCCTGATAACATCGTTCCGAGCTTCTTCATGGTGCCTCCGGAAAGTAGGATCGAGCACGGCCGGCTTGGGCGCGCTGGGCACACCGCGGTGGCGCGGAGTCGTGTGCTGAAAACATATAAAGGCGGAAGACGGGTAGCAAGCCGTCCAAATTATTTAGGCGTTTTCTCCCGGTGGTCAGGCCGCGGGCTTGTCGGCGTCGGGGAGCTTCGGTGCGGTGACGAGGCGATCGCGGTACTGCTTTGGAGCTTCATGTAATACTCGATTAGGCGCGCGGGATCGTGCCCGAACCGCTCGGAAATCCGATGGCGGACTTCCCGAACGTCCTCCACGAGGGGATCAGGAGTACTCATCGTACCTCGTTGCCGACAGTGAGCCGACGTAGGACGGATCATCCGCCCAAGATACGTCGCGCCGCCCCCGTGCGCACTTCGCAGCGCCCGCCCCAATCGCCTGGCGCGGCGCGACTATCAAGGTTCGGGACGGCGTCCTGAGCATTCGGTGCGGCATCGTATCGGCGTCGATCAAGGCGTGAAGGGTGTAGCGGCCCGGGGGTACAGGGCACCCGCGGTTGTCGCGCAGATCCCAGTCATCCATGAAGACGATTTCACCGCCCGGAGGCAACTGCCGCTCGCGCAGGGCCAGGGGGATCGCCTCGACGTGGTGCATGCGCGACCACAACTCGCCGCCATCCGAGCCAGTGACCACGAAATCGAAGCTGTAGGCGCTGTCGCCCATCTCAAGTGTGAGCGGACGGGTTCCGGTGTTTCGGGCCGTCAGACGGAGCGGGACCACGTCGCCCTGCCGCACCTCGGCAGGCACAGCCAGGTCCATACGTAACGGAGGTGACGGCAGTACGGCCTCCGGACGTGCGTCGGCAGATGGCAACGTGCGAGGGGCCGGCTCGCACGCTGAGATGAGGAGCGCGGCGGCCGCTGAAAACGGGAGCGTGCGCATGGCGGCCGACAAGGGTGCACTGGGCAAGCCCGACTCCGGGTGCACCGGAGCCGGGCGTTAGAGTGTCGTGCGTCAGTAGGTTCGCAGGCGGTACGACTGCGAGCCCTGTGCCTGGAAGTCACGCCGGATGCCGGAGATCGGGCTCACCCAGGTTCCACCGTTTGGGGTCGTCGCAAAGGCGATCCCCACCAGGTTCACACATCTGCAGGAAGCCGTGAGGTAGCTCCGGAAAACCGGACCGCCGCTGTCCCCGTGGTCGGCGCCCGCGGACATCCAGGTGGAGCAATAGAAGGTCCGTCCGTACTGGGAGACGTTCTGGCACGGACGAGCAGACTTTCCGCGGGTCCAACCGGTGCGCGAGCCGATCTTCTCAAAATAGTATGCTTCGACGAGGGAGCCCTCCCCTGCAATCCGGATCTGCTCGGCGTAAGGGTCGATGTCCGTGCTTCCCCTCGCGAAAGCGCCGGTGATGGCGCCACCCTTTGTGCGGGAAATATACCCGAGACTCGATCCTACTCCGGATGCCACACCGTTGAAGGCGACGTCCGAGTAGCGGGCATTGTACACGTTCGACTGAGGGTCGTGAGACTCACGCCCGACGTATTTCGTGTAGTTGACCGCTTCTGGCTGGTGCCACTCGGTCCCGTCCAACCAGGTGGTGTTGTTGCCGCAATGCGACGCCGTGGTGAAGACGCGCCGGCCGTCGTAATCCGCCACGAACCCAATCGAGCAGCCACCACCCGTGCCCTTGCTGATCCGTACTGCTCCACGGAGCGGGCGCACCGTCCCCAGCAGGGACTTGACGGACGGCTCGGAGTAGACGTAGTTGGGGTCCATGATATAGCTGTAGCTCGGCTCCGGTGCCGGAGAAATGTTGCCGTCGCCGGGGTATGGCTCCGGGCACCCTTCCAGCGACGGATCGGTAGCGCAGGGGTCGTCGGCACACCCCGGCGCGGTCGGATCCATGGTGCACGGCTCACCCGAACACTCGAGAGATGTCGGGTCGGTCGTACACGGGTCCGTGCTGCAATTCGGGTCGTCTACCATACAGTAGTCTTCGACCGCGACCGCCATCGTGCCCACGTCGAAGAGCACCGCTTCGATTGGTATACCGAGCTTCGCCACAGCGCCTTCTACCTCTGCGCGCGCCGTTGCCGCCTGCGCAGGCACCAGCCCGACGGTGAGGCGGTTTTCGCCGTAGCCGATGCCCGCGTACATCACGCCCGGAACCGCGAGCACCGTGTCCGTCATACGGTTGCGCCAGCGAACCAGCTGCATGAACTCGTAACGGCCCCTCCGCACCATCACTTTGGGAGTGCCGCGCCGCCCCTCGCGAGCGGCGGCCGCCCTCATCAGCGGCTCAACGGCAGCGGCAGCTGCAGGTCTCTGCCGGGGATCCACCAGACGAACAATTGCGTTCCCCTGGCCGTCATACCGCATCCCGCCGAAACCCGGTACGCGGCGGGCGAGCTCCGCCATCTCCTCCTCCATCGGATACACCTCGTCGTCGCGGAAGGAGTGTACGGCGTTAAGGGCGGGCGGGGTTGCAACAGTGTGCGCTGCGGTTGGGACGGCGCGGTCGGCACAGCCCGCAAGCAGAAAGAGTCCGACGATCCCGGCGGGTGCGGAGAGCCATTCCATACACATTGTGGATTAGTCCTGCGGGAGGGTAGAAGGACCGCGAACGCGGGTGGAGAAGCACTGGCAGGAAGGCGACACTCCAACTGTACAACCGTTTAGCGACAATTGTCAAGCGAGGTGCCTTATCACTTCGGAGACGTAGACGCGACTGCGGCCGCGGCCGCGCGCTTGGTTTACGTGGCGAGCAGGGAGGGAGTTTGGAGCGGGCGTCCTCCGCCACAATGGCCGGGCGCGCGGCCGCTTCCTGCCAAAAGCACAGGAAAACCAGCACTTAGCACGGCACGGGCGTTGCCTTTTCCTCGGGCAGTTCGGCGCCCCACGTGTTCAAAGGCATGGCGGGCAGCGCGCCGATTTCAACCAAACCAACTACGTCAGGAGAGCCCATGGCGAAGGTCATTGGGATCGATCTTGGGACCACCAACTCCGTCGTCGCCGTGATGGAAGGCGGCGACCCAGTGGTGATCCCCAACGCCGAAGGCGGGCGCACCACCCCCTCGGTGGTCGCCTTCACCAAGGACGGGGAGCGCCTGGTGGGCCAGGTGGCCCGCCGCCAGGCGATCACCAACCCCACCAACACCGTCTTCTCCATCAAGCGCTTCGTGGGCCGCAAGGCCGGCGAGGTGAGCGAGGAGCAGAAGAAGGTGCCGTACAAGGTCACGTCGGGGGCCAACGGGATGGCGCAGGTGGAGATCCCCAACACGGGGAAGACCTACACGCCGCCCGAGATCTCGGCGATGATCCTCCAGAAGATGAAGCAGACCGCGGAGGACTACCTCGGCCAGACCGTCACGCAGGCCGTGATCACCGTGCCCGCGTACTTCAACGACGCGCAGCGGCAGGCCACCAAGGACGCCGGCAAGGTGGCGGGGCTGGAGGTGCTGCGCATCATCAACGAGCCCACCGCCGCCGCGCTGGCGTACGGGCTCGACAAGAAGAAGGACGAGAAGATCGCCGTGTACGACCTGGGCGGCGGCACCTACGACATCTCGGTGCTGGAGCTGGGCGAGGGCGTCTTCGAGGTGAAGGCCACCAACGGCGACACCCACCTGGGCGGCGACGACTTCGACCAGCGCGTGATCGACTGGCTGGTGGAGGAGTTCCGCAAGGACCAGGGGATCGACCTTTCCAAGGACCCGATGGCGCTCCAGCGCCTCAAGGAGGCCGCGGAGAAGGCGAAGATGGAGCTGTCGACCACCATGTCGACGGACATCAACCTCCCCTTCATCACGGCGACGCAGGAAGGCCCCAAGCACCTGAACGTGACGCTGAGCCGCGCCAAGTTCGAGTCGCTGGTGGACGACCTGGTGCAGCGCACCATCGGGCCGATGGAGAAGGCGCTCAAGGACGCCGGGCTGAAGCCGGGTGAGATCGACGAGGTGATCCTGGTGGGCGGCTCCACCCGAATCCCCAAGATCCAGGAAGTGGTCAAGACCTTCTTCGGCAAGGACCCGCACCGCGGCGTCAACCCAGACGAGGTGGTGGCCGTGGGCGCGGCGATCCAGGGCGGCGTGCTGGCCGGCGAGGTCAAGGACGTGCTGCTGCTGGACGTGATCCCGCTGTCGCTGGGGATCGAGACGCTGGGCGGCGTGTTCACCAAGCTGATCGAGCGCAACACCACCATCCCCACCAAGAAGTCGGAGACGTTCTCGACGGCCGAGGACAGCCAGACGACGGTGGAGATCCACGTGCTGCAGGGTGAGCGCGAGATGGCGATGTACAACAAGACCATCGGCAAATTCCAGCTCACGGGGATTCCGCCGGCACCGCGCGGCATGCCGCAGGTGGAGGTCACCTTCGACATCGACGCGAACGGCATACTGCACGTGTCCGCCAAGGACCGGGCGACGGGCAAGGAGCAGAAGATCCGCATCGAGGCCAGCAGCGGGATGAGCGAGGCGGAGATCGAGCGGATGGTCAAGGACGCGGAGGCCCACGCCAGCGAGGACAAGGGGCGCCGCGAGGCCGTGGAGGCCCGCAACCAGCTCGACTCCATGGTCTACCGCGTGGAAAAGGACTCGGCCGAGTGGCAGGACAAGCTGGACGAGTCCGCCAAGACGGGGCTGAACGAGGCGATGGAGCGTGCCCGCAAGGCGCTGAAGCAGGACGACCTGGGCGAGGTGCGCGGGGCCACGGAGGCGCTTCAGCAGGCCTTTGCCGCGGCGGGCGCCAGCATCTACGCGGCGCAGCAGGCCACCGCCGATCCGGGCGCCGACGCCGGCTTCTCGGGCGGCGCCACGGCAGGCGCCGGCTTCGACGACGACGCCACGGACCGCGCCACCGTCCCGCAGGACGACGTGATCGAGGCGGACTACGAGATCGTCGAGGACGACAAGAAGTAACCCGCGGAATGCGCGGATGAAGGATTGGGGGCGGCGCCAGGTACGGTGCCGTCCCTGATTTCGTAAAGGGCCTCACACAGAGGGCACGGAGGGAACTACAAGGCGCAGAGAAAACCACTTTTTAGTTCTTGCCGTACTCCTCCGTGTCTCTGTGTGGGGCCGCAGTTTCCCGGGCCGGTGTTTTGCAGCCGGTTCGGGAACCGGAGACGCGCGGCGGGTTACTCTCTGGGAGCCCTCCGCACGGCACCGGGACGTCCCGGTACCCCTTTCGATACGAGCGTGCAATGCCTGAGCGCCGCTTCAACCGTACCCACGTCGCCGGCCTGACCGCCGGCGCCTTCGCCGGCGGACTCCTGCTGGCCTCCGGCCTCCAGTTCACCCCCGGTATGCACGCGGCGGCGCTGATGCAGACGCCTGCCCAGCCCACGCGGCAGGAGGTGCGCCCCGTGGCCGAGCTGAGCCAGGCCTTCATCAGCATCGCCGAGTCGGTGACGCCGGCCGTGGTCGCCATCACGATGGAGCGCGCCGGGCGCCGCACTTCAAGCCGCCGCGACATCCCCGAGGAGCTGCGCGACATGCTCCCCTTCGACGTTCCGGAGGGCGGGGGGCGCGGGCCGCAGCAGGGGAGCGGCTCCGGGTTCATCATCAGCCCGGACGGCTACATCATCACGAACAACCACGTGGTGGAAGGGGCGGACAAGATCACCGTGGTGCTGAGCGACAACCGGAGCCTGGTGGCCCGCGTGGTCGGCCGCGACCCCAACACGGACGTGGCGGTGATCAAGGTGGAGGGGAGCGGGTTCCCCGTGGTGCGGCTGGGCACGAGCGACGGCGCCAAGATTGGCGAGTGGGTGCTGGCCATCGGAAACCCGCTGGACCTGGGGACGACGGTCACTTCGGGGATCATCAGCGCCAAGGGACGGCCGCTCCCCATCCTGCGAGAGAGCACGGGAAGCCGCTGGGCGATCGAGGACTTCATCCAGACCGACGCGCCCATCAACCCCGGCAACTCCGGCGGGCCGCTGGTGAACCTGCGCGGCGAGGTGGTGGGGGTGAACTCGGCCATCGCGTCGCCCACGGGGTTCTACGCGGGGTACGGCTTCGCGGTGCCCATCGACCTGGCGCGCAAGGTGGCGGACGACCTGATGCGCTACGGCAAGGTGCGGCGCCCCGCGCTCGGCATCACGCTCAAGGACGTGCGCCCCGAGGACGCCGAGGTCTTCCGCCTTCCGCGCATCGCCGGGGTGGTGGTGAACGATCTGACGCCCGGGACGAGCGCCGCCCGCGAGGCCGGCATCCGCCAGGGCGACGTGATCGTGGGGGTGAACGGAGCCGAGGTGGAGCGCACCGGCCAGCTGCAGCGCATGGTGGCCACACACCAGCCCGGCGAGACGATCACGCTGGACGTCATCCGCGGCGGGGAGCGCCGCCAGGTGCGCGTGCGGCTCGCAGAGGCGCCCACCGAGCCGGAGCAGCGCGCCTCACGTGAGGTGACGGCGCCGGTGCAGCCCGTGCGCAACGACGTGGCCCGCCAGCGCCTGGGCATCACGGTGGAGCCGCTCACCGCCGCGCTGGCCAAGCAGTACGGTCTCCGCTCCACCAGCGGCGTGGTGGTGGCCGAGTCCGACCGCTCCGGGCCCGCCGGGCGGCAGGGGATCGGGCGCGGCGTGCGCATCGTATCGGTGGACGGGCAGCCGGTGGGCGACGTCGCCACCTTCCGGCGGCTGGTGGAGCGCAAGCGCGCCGGGCAGGTGGTGTCGCTGGTGCTGGAGTTCAACAGCGGCCAGCAGGGGATCGAGAACATCCGCCTCGCCGAGTAGCTTCGTCAGGCGTGAGGCAGGCGGCCGCTCCCGGTTCCGGGGGCGGCCGCTCTCTTTTGATGAGGGACAGTGGGCCTCACACAGAGACGCGGAGAAAAACAGCAAGAGGAGGAGAGTTCGGTGAGTTCCTCCGTGCCTCTCCGTTTCCTCCGCGTCTCGTGCAACCCGAAAGGTTGAGATTGGGGAGGGGGGGAGGTTATCTTGTCGCGCCGGAGCGGGCCCGCTTGGTGGAATCGGCAGACACAGCAGCCTTAGGAGCTGCCGCCGCAAGGCGTGGGGGTTCAAGTCCCTCAGCGGGCATCCCGTACAGCACGAGCTCCGCCACCCGCGAGTGGCGGAGCGGGGCCGGGCCGTTTTTCCATCGTCGCCGTATTCAACCGTTTGCCGGATAAAAGCACGGAATGGCCGCAGAGACTACTTCGACCGACCTTCGCATCGACGTCCAGCAGCCCGAGTCGTGGAGCCGCCGCCTGGCGGTGACCGTGCCGCGGGAACGCGTCAAGCGCATCCGCCAGAGCGTGGCGTCGCAGCTCTCGCGCAACGTGCGGCTTCCCGGCTTCCGCAAGGGGAGCATCCCCGCGTCGCTGGTGGAGAAGCAGTTCGGGCCCGCCATCGAGCAGGAAACGGTGGACCGGGTGATCCAGGAGAGCTACAAGGAGGTCCTGGAGAACGGCGACTTCCAGCCCATCACCCAGGGCGTGGTGGAGAACGTCCACTACCACCCGGGCGAGGACCTGACCTTCGAGGTCCACTTCGAGGTGCAGCCCGCCATCCAGATCACCAACACCGCCGGCTTCACCGTGCAGCGCCCCCCCGCAGAGGTCACCGACGCGGACGTGGAGAGCGTGATCGAGCGCATCCGCGCCGAGCGCGGCACCGTGCGTGTGCTGGAGGACGGCGTGGCGGACCAGGGCGACGAGGTGACGGTGGAGATCACCGACCTGGACGCGGTGGAGGAGAGCGACGACGCGGGCGCGCGCCCGTTCCGCTTCACCCTGGGCGAGGGGCAGGCGATCCCCGACATCGAGGACGCCATCCGCACCCTGGCGCCCGGCGCAGACGGCGAGTTCACCGTGCGCTACCCCGCCGACTTCCCGGACGAGGAGCTGCGCGGCCGTGAGCAGCGCCTGCGCATCGCTCTGCTCGAGCTGCGCCGCCGGGACCTCCCCGCCATGGACGACGCCTTCGCGCAGTCGCTGGGCGAGTTCGAGTCGGTGGACGCGCTGCGCGAGCGCATCCGCGCCGACCTGGAGGGCGAGAAGCATCGCAACTCCGAGGCGGCGATGCGGGCGGCGCTGGTGGAGCAGGTGCTGGCGGCGAACTCCTTCGAGGTTCCCCCCTCGATGGTGGACCGCTACCTGGGCTTCATGACCGGCGAGGCGCAGCAGGACCCCAAGAAGATGCCCAAGCGGACCCCCGAACAGGAGGAACGCTTCTCGCAGATGCGGCTGATGATGCGCCCGGAGGCCGAGGCCGCGCTCAAGCGGATGCTGGTGGTGGAGCACCTGGCGGACCGCGAGGGGCTGCGCGCCACGGCCGACGAGGTGGACGCCCGGGTGGAGAAGCTGGCCGAGGATCACGGCATCTCCCCCAGCGACGCATGGATCCAGCTGGAGAAGGGCGGCCAGATCCAGGCGCTGGAGAGCGAGATCACCGAGGACAAGGTGTTCGAGTACCTCCGCTCGCAGAACACCGTCGCCTGACGCGGCGGGCGCACGCAGGGGCCGTCCCACGGGGCGGCTCCGCAGCAACCCACCGTACTTTCATCAGCGCTTAAAGGGTCATGGCCATCTATCCGCCGTACGTGATCGAACGCTCCAGCAGGGGGGAAAGGAGCTACGACATCTTCTCCCGCCTGCTGATGGACCGCATCGTCTTCCTGGGAAGCGGGATCAACGACGACGTCGCAAACATCATCATCGCGCAGCTCCTCTTTCTCCAGGCGGACAACCCGGAAAAGGACATCCACATCTACATCAACTCGCCGGGTGGCTCGGTGTACGCGGGGCTGGCGATCTACGACACGATGAAGTTCATGTCGTGCGACGTGAACACGTACTGCATGGGGCTGGCTGCCAGCATGGGGTCGTTCCTCCTTGCGGCGGGGACGAAGGGGAAGCGCTACTCCCTCCCCAACTCGCGGATCATGCTGCACCAGCCCTCGGGCGGGAGCCAGGGGACGGCGGCGGACATCGAGATTCAGGCGCGCGAGATCCTCTTCGTGCGCGAGCGGATGAACCAGATCTACGCCGAGAACACGGGCCAGACGGTGGACCGCATCGCCGAGGACCTGGACCGCGACCGCTTCATGTCGCCCGAGGAGGCGCTGGCGTACGGGCTGATCGACCACGTGATCGCCCACGCGACCGAGGTGATCGATCCGCCGGTGCACGTGGAGACGGCAGGCGTCTGATTCGGTCTCTCGCCCCCGCCGCCCTGAACGGCGGCGGGGGCCGTATGGAACTTCGAACCACCCGCGTTCCCGGCCACCATGCCTAGTGACAAGCACCTCCGCTGTTCCTTCTGCGGCAAGTCCAAAGACTCGGTCAAGCGCTTCATCTCCGGGCCTTCGGTCTACATCTGCAACGAGTGCATCTCGCTGTGCAACGAGATCCTGGCCGAGGAGGAGATCAAGGAGGCCACCAGCGCGGCCACCCCGGTCCCCACGCCGCTAGAGATCAAGGAGGTGCTGGACCAGTACGTAGTGGGGCAGGACCGCGCGAAGAAGGCGCTGGCCGTCTCCGTCTACAACCACTACAAGCGCGTCAACCACCACGGGGTGATGGACGAGGTGGAGCTGGACAAGTCCAACATCCTCCTCATCGGCTCCACGGGCGTGGGCAAGACGCTGCTGGCGCAGACGCTGGCGCGCGTCCTCCACGTCCCCTTCACCATCGTCGATGCCACCACGCTCACCGAGGCGGGGTACGTGGGCGAGGACGTGGAGAACATCCTGGTCCGCCTGCTGCAGGCCGCGGACTTCAACGTGGCGGAGTGCGAGCGCGGGATCATCTACATCGACGAGATCGACAAGATCGCCCGCAAGAGCGAGAACCCGTCGATCACGCGCGACGTGAGCGGCGAGGGGGTGCAGCAGGCGCTCCTCAAGATCCTGGAGGGTACCACCGCCTCGGTGCCGCCGCAGGGCGGGCGCAAGCATCCGCAGCAGGAGTACATCCAGATCAACACGCGCCACATCCTCTTCATCTGCGGCGGCGCCTTCGACGGTCTCGAAAAGATCATCGAGGCGCGCACGGGGAAGCGGCAGATCGGCTTCGGCGGTGTAGACGACGTGAAGCGGATCGGCCCCAGCAACCTGTTCGACGAGGTGGAGCCGGAGGACCTGCTGCGCTTCGGCCTGATCCCGGAGCTGGTGGGCCGCCTTCCCGTCTCGGTGACGCTGGACAACCTGGACGAGGGCGCCCTGGTGCGCATCCTCACCGAGCCCAAGAACGCCCTGGTGAAGCAGTACCAGAAGGTGTTCCAGATGGACGGGGTGGGGATCACCTTCGACCCGGGCGCCATCCGCGCCATCGCCAAGCAGGCGATCGAGCGCGGCACCGGCGCCCGCGGCCTGCGCGCCGTGATCGAGAACCTGATGCGCGACATCATGTTCGACATCCCGAGCCGCCAGGACGTGCGAGAGGTAGTGGTCACGCCCGAGTGCGTCACGGACAGCGTGCCGCCGCTGCTGATCCTGTCGGCGGAGCCGAGGCGGAAGAAAGAAGCTTGAGCGCGGGCCCCGCGGGCCCCCTCCCCCGCTCGTCACCTCGCGGCCCCTCCCCCAACAACTACCAGGGGGAGGGGCGATTGGCATGCATTGGCGCGGGCTGACGGCATCGCGGGCCCTCACCCCGCTCGTTCCTCGCCGCCCCTCTCCCAAACTGCTGGGAGAGGGGCGTATCCGTGATCCCTGCGGGCGGCGCGGGTCTCCGCGTGGCCGCCCGTGCCCGACGCCGCACCGCCGCCGGCCCGACGCGCCGCCCAAAATCCCCTCTCCCACGGCGGTTTGTGGGAGAGGGCGGCAGCTGTAAGCTGCCGGGTGAGGGCTCCACGCCTTGCGCGCGTCTTGCGGGTGGGCCACACTCCTGCGCGACGGCAGGGCCACACCCGGAATCAAGTGCAATGAGAATCTTGTCAGTGGAGTTCGCGGGTGCCATCGGGCAGATCGGGCAGGCGCCACCGGAGATTGCCGTTGGTGCTTTGCAGGTGGCGTTCGCGGGGCGGTCGAACGTGGGGAAGTCGTCGCTGATCAACCGGCTGCTGGGGAGGACGCGGACGGCGATCGCGCGCGTGTCGGCGGAACCGGGGAAGACGCAGGAGATCAACTTCTACCAGGTGCGGTCGGACCTGGGTGACTTCGTGCTCGTGGACCTGCCGGGGTACGGGTACGCCAAGGTGCCGCAGGGGCTGCGCGAGAAGTGGAGGCCGCTGATCCACGCCTTCCTCACGCACAATCCGGATTTGCGCGGTGTCGTGCAGCTGGTGGACGTGCGGAACGGGCCCAGCGAGGACGACGTGCGCTCCGTCGACTACCTGGCCGAGCTCGGCATCCCCGTGCTGTTTGTGCTCACCAAGGTCGACAAGCTCAACAGTCGTGAGAAGGGGAAACTTATCCCCAAAGCGATCCAGACGCTCGGGGTGGATGCGGACCAGGTGATCCTCTTCTCCGCCACCAAGGGGACGGGCCGCGACGAGTTGCTGGAGACGCTCGCCTCGCTGCTCTTCCCGGATGCAGAGGGCGAGGCGGGGGGCGACCGCGTCGAGGAGGAAGAGACGGAAGAGTGATGCGGGGCGCAAACGAAGAGGCCGGTGCGAGCGTTGGCTCGCACCGGCCTCTTTGCGCTTCCACGGCGGAGCGACGATCAACCGCCGCAGGTGAAGACCAGGCAGCCCGGAAGGAAAGCGATGGCCGCGAGGAGTGCCAGGCGATAGATCTTGCGAGTATGCATCGGCCGCTGGGTTCGAGGGATCACGGTTGACGCTCCGCCCCTGGCGCAAGGAGCAAACCCGCCCGCGTTCAGCGCGGTTTAGCCTCAAAGATGTTTCGGACTACCCACTGTGCAGTAGGAGGAACGGACGGTGCGTAGTGGGTCGGCGCGTAGTTCCCCGTCGGCCGATCGGGATCGTACGGCACCTCACGGGCGGCGGTCCTCGTAGGCCCGCAGCACAGTCGTGGCAGTCAAGACCTTCAAAGAGAAAGGGGGCGGCGTGGAGGGTCCAGTTCTTCGCGACGGACAGCTATTCTCCGACTTCATGGAGGGTGGGCTCCTGCTGGAAGCGCAGGTCTTAGAAGCTGCTTCAGAAATCCGGGAGCGATCGAAGCGAGGCTATAAGCAGGAGTGGAGGGATGCGCGGCTCCTGCTGACCGCGACCCTGGCGAAACTGCTGGCGGCGAAGAGTGGCGTCCCAGGCTCCACGAATCAAGGGCGCAGCGATCGTATTCTGCTCGTGGCGAGCTTCGTTCAGGGTATAGGGGTTACTGAGACGTTGATTTCAGAAGGTCAGTATATCAAAGCCGCCGCCGTCCTGAAACAGGACTACGAAATTCTCACACGGATTCGCGAGACGAAGGCTGGTGCCGCAAAACCGGGACAAACCCCCCAGGTCCGGCACGCCCCGGAAGGAAGCCAACATTTCTATGGTGACCTGAACAAGATCGCGCACCCATCAAATCCAGCTCTGATCGCGGAACTGCTCCAGGTTCAGCAAACCAACCAGGCGATCGGATCGAGCTTTGTGCCAAGATACGTTGAGCAGACCGCAAGCTCGCTCTATGAACTCCACGTGTGGTTGCTGTTGGAGAGCACACGTGAAGCAATATTGCTTATGGCAGAGTTGTACGGGGCGGAGGAAGCCTTCATGGCCGATGCATTGATCCAGTTCCATACGGCTCTCGCCGTGCTTGAACGCGCTGGGTTTCGGCCAAGCTTGTAGCGTTCTATCAGTCACGCGCAGAAATCATCCCGCCGAGGATTCGAACCCGTAGTCGGCACGCCTCAGAGTCGATAGAGCGCGAGGCGGCGCGGTCCATCTCTGCCGAGTGTCAAAGATCACCAGCTAATTCTCCCGGTGCGAGAATCAGCCAAAGATCGCCGTGCGCCTGCGGGTGAAGTCGTGCTCCGCCAGCATCGTGGCGATGGCGGAGACCATTTTGTCGCCGCCGATCACCGAGGGCTCGATGGGGTTGGCGAAGTCCTCGTCGGAGCCGCAGATGGAGCGCAGCTCGAGGACGGGGACGCCCGCCTCCAAGGCGACGCGCAGGATGGCGTCGTTGAAGACGGCGAGACCGAGGGCGGCGTAGCGGCGCTCCTCCGGGTCCGGGAAGACCGGGTTGTAGACGGTGCACACCGCGGTCGGAAGGCCGCGCGCGAGCACCTCACCAAGCATCGTGCGGTAGCGGGCTTCGAAGGGAGCCACGACGTCGCCCAGCATCGCCAGGCCCGCGCCCACGGTGCGGGCGCCGCGGTAGAGCACGTCCACGCTGCCGAGCGCGTCGTTGCCGCCGGCGCTCACAACCAGATGCGTGGCATCGGGCGGGATGCGGGCGATCTGGCGGCGTACGCCCTCCGTCACGGCGCCGTCGACCGCCACCAGCGTCGCCTGCCAGCCGACGGGACCAAGCCGGTCGCGCGCCTGCCGCACCACGTCCGGCCCGCCGCGCACGTAGGCGGCGTTGTCGAACACCGAATCTCCCATCAACACCAGGTGCGGCATCGTCAGTCCAGCGGGGGGGCAAAGGGTACCGGGAGCAGAAAGGAGCCGCCCTCCTCCCCCTCGTCCGGCTCGTCGAGCAGCCCCAGGAGCTGCAGGTGCCGGCGGCGCAGGCGGTTGGCGGCGAGGCGGGCCTCCTCCTCGGTGGCGCCGAAGCCTTCCCACGCCCACGCCTTCTCGTGCGGCGGGGCGCTCACCCAGGGCGAGTCCGCGCCGTGGATGCGCGGCGAGCGCCAGGGATGGCCAAAGGGGTCGAGGTAGGTGCCGAGCACCGCGCCCTCGCGGTTCAGCACCACGCCCCACGCGCCGCCCCGCCTCGCCCGCCGCCGCCGGAACCCGCTCCAGGCCCGCGGCACGTAGTCGAAGAGGACGACGACCGACGAGAGCAGCGCCAGCCCGACCGTCACTCCAAAGATCAAGTCACGCATCCCACATCCCTGTGCGCATCCTGTGCAGGCGCATACCGCGCCGTTGCCTGGAGATAAACCCCGTGCCGCGATCCGTTCCGCGTGTGCGGACCGGGGGCGTTCGGGGTCTACGGTGTGGACGCGTGAGAGGTTGCACGGGTCACCGAGGGGACGGGGTGCAGGGGACAGCGGTTAGCCTACAACGCCTGTGGCCGGCGGTTTCTGCCCGCTGTCCCCTACTCCCTAATCGTTCCGCACGGCACGCGGGTTGCCCCCGCTCCCCGCCTCACGCGGAACGGGAGGGCGATGTGGGGGACGGACGGATGGACGGCGCCGGCGGCGATCCGCAGGAGTCGGCGGGGACGGGGGTGCAGGGGAGCGGCGAGCATCCCTGGTGGAAGCACGGCGTCATCTACCAGATCTACCCGCGCTCGTACCAGGACACGAACGGCGACGGGGTGGGGGACCTGCCGGGGATCGAGGCGCGGCTCGACTACCTGGCGTGGCTCGGGGTGGACGCGACGTGGATCTCGCCCTTTTACCCGTCGCCGATGGTGGACTTCGGCTACGACGTGACTGACCACCGCGGCGTCGATCCCCGCTTCGGGACGCTGGACGACTTCGACGCGCTGGTGGCGGCGGCGCACGCGCGCGGCCTGCGCGTGATCCTCGACTACATTCCCAACCACACCTCGGACCAGCACCCGTGGTTCGCGGAATCGCGCCGCTCCCGCGACGATCCCAGGCGCGACTGGTACATCTGGCGCGATCCGGCGCCGGACGGCGGTGTGCCCAACAATTGGCAGAGCGCGTTTGGCGGGAGCGCGTGGACGCTGGACGAGGCCACGGGGCAGTACTACCTGCACTCGTTCCTCCGCGAGCAGCCGGACCTAAACTGGCGCAACCCGCGGGTGGAAGCGGAGATGCTGGAGGTGATCCGCTTCTGGATGGAGCGCGGCGTGGATGGCGTGCGCGTGGACGCTGTCCAGAAGGTCATCAAGGACGAGGCGCTCCGCGACGACCCGCCCAACCCCGACTACCGCCCCGGCGAGGACGACCCGTACGACGCCTATCTGCGCATTCTCTCCGGCGACCGGCCGGAGGTGCACGAGGTGATCGCCCGCATGCGCCGCGTGACCGACGCGTATCCCGACCGCGTGCTGATCGGCGAGATCTACAACGCCATCGAGCGGCTGATGCCGTATTACGGGCGCGACGGCGGCGGCTGCCACTTCCCCTACAACTTCCAGCTCATCAAGCTGCCGTGGGACGCGCGCACCATCGACGCGGCCATACGGCGCTACGAGGCGCTCCTGCCTTCCGGCGGGTGGCCCAACTGGGTCCTGGGGAACCACGACCGCCACCGCATCGCCAGCCGCGTGGGCCCGGCGCAGGCGCGCGTCGCGGCGATGCTGCTCCTCACCCTGCGCGGCACCCCCACGCTGTACTACGGCGACGAGATCGGGATGCGCGACGTGCCCATTCCGCCCGAGCGGGTGCAGGATCCGTGGGAGAAGAACCTCCCGGGCCAGGGCCTCGGCCGTGACCCGGAGCGCACCCCCATGCAGTGGGACGCATCGCCCGGCGCCGGTTTCACGACGGGGGAGCCGTGGCTTCCGCTGGGCGACTTCGCGCGGATCAACGTCGAAGCCCAGCGCGGCGACCCGGCGTCGCTCCTCTCCCTCCACCGCCGTCTGATCGCGTTGCGCCGCGCCGAGCCCGCGCTCTCCCTGGGCGGCTGGACGCCGGTGGACGCGGAAGGGGACGTGCTGGCGTACATCCGCTCGGGAGGTGGCGCGCGGTTCCTGGTGGCGCTCAACCTGGGCCCCGCACCGGCGCGCCTCGCGGGCGAGTGGTCGGGCGAGATCGCGGTATCCACGCACCCGAACGCGGACGGGAGGGCGGTAAGCGGCGCCCTGGAGCTGCGCGGGGACGAGGGATTGGCTGTGCGGCTCCGGGCGTAGAACCTGCGCACCGGCGCGCCCCGTTCATAGCCACGAACCCGGGGGAGGAGCGAGAACGAATGTCCACGCAGGCTCTGGTCGACGCGGTGGGGCGCCACGCCCGCCCGCTCCGCGACGACGCGGATCTGGACCCGCTGATGGAGCGCATCGGCGACGCACGCGTCGTGCTGCTGGGCGAGGCGTCGCACGGCACCTCGGAGTTCTACACCTGGCGCCACCGCATCAGCCGGCGCCTGGTGGAGGAGAAGGGCTTCCACTTCATCGCCGTCGAGGGCGACTGGCCGGACTGCTACCTGGTCAACCGCTACGCCAAGGGGCTGCCCGCCGGCGGCGCCACCGCGCGCGAGGTGCTGCACGCCTTCTCCCGCTGGCCAACCTGGATGTGGGCGAACGAGGAGGTGGTGGCGCTGGCGGAATGGATGCGCTCCCACAACGCCAGCGTCCCCGAGGAGCGGCGCGTCGGCTTCTACGGCCTGGACGTGTACTCGCTGTGGGACTCGATGGACGTCGTCACGCGCTACCTCGAAAAGGTGGACCCGCAGCTCGCCGCCCGCGCGCGCGGCTCGTACGGCTGCTTCGACCCCTACCAGCAGGACGTGCAGGAGTACGCGATGGCGACCGCCCTCGTCCCCACCGACTGCGAAGACGAGGTGGTGCAGATCCTCGGCGAGATGCGGGCAAAGGGGCCGAACTACGAGGAGGAGGGGCGCGAGGCGTTCTTCAACGCCGAGCAGAACGCGCTGGTGGCGCTGAACGCGGAGCGCTACTACCGCACCATGGTGCGCGGCGGCTCGGCGTCGTGGAACGTGCGCGACACCCACATGATCGAGACGCTGGAGCGCCTGCTGGAGCACCACGGCCCCGGCTCCAAGGCCATCGTGTGGGAGCACAACACGCACGTGGGCGACGCCCGCGCGACGGACATGGCGCGCGCCGGAATGGTCAACGTGGGGCAGCTCGCGCGCGAGCGGTGGGGCGAGCAGGTGGTGATCGCCGGCTTCTCGTCGTACGCCGGCTCGGTGATCGCGGGCCAGCAGTGGGGCGCGCCCATGCAGCGCATGCTCGTGCCCGAGGCGCGCGAGGGGAGCTGGGAGCGCATCTTCCACGACGCTGGCGCCGAGGACAAGCTGGTGATGGTGGAAGATCTGGACGAAGCGGAGGGAGGCCTGGACCCGCGCGGACACCGGGCCATCGGCGTGGTCTACAACCCGCAGGCGGAGCGCTTCGGCAACTACGTCTCCACCGTGATGCCGTACCGCTACGACGCCATGCTCTACATCGATCGCTCCACCGCGCTGCGCCCGCTGCACCTGGAGCCGCGCGAGGACCGGGAGCCGGCGGATACGTTTCCGTCGGGGATGTGAGGGGCGGGCCCTCACCCCCGGCTCGTTACACTCGCCTGCCCCCTCTCGGGTCGGCGGGTTTTTGAGCCGCGCAGAGTGCCCCCTCCCCCCGACCCCCTCCCCCGCCTGCGGGGGCGCAGGGCGGGTGAGGGGGAGAATTCGGCGCGGGCCGCACGGATCTGGTAGGGGCGCGATTTATCGCGCCCACTCTCTCCCCCACCTCGACCACCGCGCCACATACCCGAACTGGTAGGGGCAGACCTGCGTGTCTGCCCACCCTTGCCCCGTCTCTGTGTCCGCTCTTCAGACCAAACCGGGTAGGGGCCGCCCCGCGTGGCTGCCCGTGCCTTTCGCTACTCCGTCCTCCGCGATTGCGCCGACGTGTGCGACGGCCGGGTGGCCGGCGCCTGCGCGGGGGCAGGCACGGGCGCGATGAATCGCGCCCCCACAGGATGTGCGCGATTCCGCACCGATGCATGCAAATCCCCCCTCCCCCAAGCAGTTTTGGGGGAAGGGGATGCGTCGCGGAGCGACACTGGGGGTGGGGGGGGCTACCCCTTCTCCGGCGCGGTGCGGAGGTGGCGCTCGATGGTGCGGAGGAGGGTGTGCGTGTTGATCGGCTTCAGGATGTACTCCGCGCAGCCGGCTTCCATGCACGCCCGGCGGCTCCCCGCGTCGTCGCGGCCGGTGAGGGCAATTACGGGGATCTCGGCGGTGACGGGCTGGGCCTTGAGGGCGCGAACGACGTCCAGGCCGTCCATCCCGGGGAGGCCCATGTCCAGGAGCACCAGGTCCGGCGCGTGCTCGGTGGCGGTGCGGACGGCTTCGTGGCCGTCCTCGGCCGAGTGCACGCGGTAGCCGGTCTCTTCCAGGAGGATGGTGAAGGCGGTGCGGATCGGCTCGCTGTCTTCCACCAGCAGGACAGAGGCGAGCTTCACGAAGGCTCCCCGCCGTTGCCGGAGGTCTCGACGGCGGCCTCGGCGCTGGGAAGGGTGAAGAAGAAGCGGCTGCCGCGGCCCAGCTCGCTCTGCACCCGGATGTCGCCGCCGTGCAGCTGCACGAACTGCCGCGCGATCGCCAGCCCCAGCCCCGTGCCGTGGTGCGCGCGCGCGCGGGAGGTGTCCACCTGCGCGAACTCCTGGAAGATCAGCTCGTGGTACTGCGGGTCGATGCCGATCCCCGTGTCCGTGACGGCGATCTCCACCCAATCCGGACGCTCGGGGGCGCGGCGGGCCTCCACCACCAGATGGCCCTCCTCCGGGGTGAACTTGATGGCGTTGCCGATCAGGTTCCCCAGCACGTGCGCTACCTTGTCCTTGTCCGCCCGCACCGGCGGGAGCCCCGGCTCGGCACGCACGTCGAAGTTCAGGTGCTTGCGGTCCAGGAGCGACGCGTTCATCCCATGCACGCCGTGCACCACCTCCTCCACCGGGAACTCGGTGGTCTGCAGCGTGATGGCCTGCGCGTTGGTGCGGGCGTAGGTGAGGATCTCCTCGATCATCCCCAGGAGCTGGCGGCAGGCGCCGATCATCGACTCGATGGCGTCCGTCTGCCGCGTGCTCAGCTCCCCCAGCAGCCCGTCGCGCAGGATCTCGCCGTAGGTGACGATGGCGGTGAGCGGGGTGCGCAGCTCGTGCGAGACGTTGGTGAGGAACTGGCTCTTGGCCACGTCCAGGTTGCGGAGCTCCAGCACGAGGCGCTCCAGCTCCTCGATGCGCTGCCCGGTACCGCGGGCGCCCTCGTCGTCCGACTCCAGCACGAGGTCGTGCGGGGGCCCGGCGCGCGGCGGCTCCACAATGCGGAACCCTTCGCGGGCCAGCACGTCGCGCAGCCGCGCCGCCTCCTTGTCCCCCTGGATGGAAAGCCGGAGATCGTTCATGCCCGCCCGGAAGTGAAACGTTTGTAGACCCTCAATCTAGGCCTCCCGCGAAGCGGCGGCAAGGAGATCGCCCCCGTCCAGATCCTCCGCCAGCAGCTGCCGCCGCTGGAGCGCCGCGTACACGCCGCCGCGCTGCAGCAGCTCGGTGTGCGTCCCCTGCTCGGCCACCCGGCCGTCGTCCAGCACCAGGATCAGCTCCGCGTGCATCACCGCGGTCACGCGGTGGCTGACGATGATGGAGGTTCGCTCCTCCAGTACGCCGCGCAGTCCTTCCAGGATCTCATATTCAGTGTGCGTGTCCACGGCGGAGAGCGCGTCGTCCAGCACCAGCACCCGCGCCTCCCGCGCGATGGCGCGGGCCAGGGCCGCGCGCTGCTTCTGCCCGCCGGAAAGGTTGATCCCACGCTCTCCCAGCAGCGTGTCGTACCCCGCCGGGAAGGCGCCGACGGTCTCGTGCAGCCGCGCGACCTTTGCGGCGGCGCGCACCCGTTCGGCCCGGCGCTCCGGGTCCGGCTCGTGGAAGCCGAGCGCCAGGTTGTCCTCGATGGTGGTGGAGAAGAGGAAGGTGTCCTGCGGCACGACCGCGACCTCCGCCCTCAGGCGCTCCAGCGGCCAGAGGCTCACCGGCACCCCGTCGAGCCACACCGCGCCCTCGCTGGGATCGTACGTCCGGGTCAGGAGCTGCACCACCGTGCTCTTGCCGCTCCCCGTGGGGCCCACGATGGCCACCGTGGCGCCAGGCGGGACGCGGAAGCTGACGTCGCGGAGGACGTCGCGCCCGGTGCCGGGGTAGCGGAACGACACCCCGCGGAACTCGATCTCCCCGCGCACCCGCTCCGGCGCGGCCGCGTCCGGCGCGTCGGCGACGGCGGGGACGGCGTCCAGCACCCGCGACACGCGCCCCATGGATGCGGCGCCGCGCTGGAAGAGGTTCACCACCCATCCGAGCGCGATCATCGGCCAGATCAGCATCCCCAGGTAGAGGATGAAGACCACGAAGTCGCCATTGGTGATGTCGCCCGCCATGATCGCCCGCCCGCCCACCCAGAGCGCCGTCATCATCGCCAGCCCGCCGAGCAGCCCCAGCGATGGGTAGAAGAGCCCGGAGGTGCGCGCCAGCTCCACGTTGCGCAGCAGGTACTCGTGCGAGATGTCGCGGAAGCGGCGGCTCTGGTACTCCTCCTGGCCGTACGCCTTCACGATGCGCTGCCCCGCCAGGTTCTCCTGCGCCACGGTGGAGAGGAGGCCCTGCTGCTCCTGGATCTTCTCGAACCGCTCGTGAATCACCTTGCCGAACCAGATGGTTACGGGCGGCAGGAGGAGGATGGGGATCAGCGTGGCGCCCGTCATCCAGGCGTCGATCCACACCATCCGCGTGAGCGCGAAGAGGGCGAAGGTGATGGTGCTGGCGAGGTACATGTACGCGGGCCCGGCCACCTGGCGCACCGCGGCGATGTCGCTGGTGGCGCGGCTCATGATGTCGCCCGTGGGGTGCTGGGCGTAGAAGCCGGCGTCCAGCCGCAGCAGCCGCTCGAAGAAGTCGTTGCGCAGGTCCAGCTCCACCCAGCGCGACACGCCGTTGAGGATCTCGCGCATGCCGTAGCGCGCGGCGCCTGCCAGGAACGCCACTCCCAGCGAGAGCGCGGCGTAGCGGAAGACGGTCATGCGCGTGGTTCCGGGCACCGCGAGCGCGTCGATCCCCCATTTGACGCACTCCAGGCTCAGCACGCTCAGCGCATTCGCCGCCACTACCATCACCATCCCCCACGCGATCTTCCCGCGGTAGCGGCGGAGGTAGGGGATCAGCGCTCTCAACTGCTTCACGTACACCTCTGTGGGCCGTGGCACCCGTGCGTGCGGAGTTGCAGCTTAATGCGTTGTACCGTGTCTGTACAAGGCTTGTGCTGTAACGAATGAGCGCCCCACCCCTCTCTGCGGATGGAGCGCTCCTCTTCGGCCAGCGCGGGGCAGGTTAGGGGCCCGGGCGAGTGAACTCGCTGCAACAACAGCACAAAGTCCGCCTCCGCGGACTCCGGGTCCGATGCCGCGTTTCTGGAGCCGGCTTCAGCCGCCTTCCCGTGATTCCAGCCGAGGGCTTCAGCGCCCGGCGGTGCGGCACCGGCCTCCGGCGTTCGGCACCCAATCCCGCCCTCCGAGCCTGCGAAGGGAGGCTTCCCGCAGTTGTTGCAGCGGTTTCAACCGCCGGGTTTCCCCTACTGCACCACCGGCCTCGCCACCTCCGTCACCCCCACGGCGGCGCCGCCGCGGCGCGGGTCGGCGACGGCGGTCATGGCGCCGTTGGTGACCACGATGGACTGCACGTCGCCCTGGAAGCCCTGGCGCTCGGCCATGGCGTGGCCCATCGCGCGGAGCCGGGATACGGTGGCCGCGTCCAGGCCGCGGCGCTCGAAGCGGAGCGAGTCCGGGAGGTGCTGGTGGTGGAGGCGCGGGGCGGAGGTGGCGGTCGCCACGTCCATCCCGAAGTCCACCACGTTGGATACCTGCTGCACGATGGAGGTGATGATGGTGGAGCCGCCCGGCGTCCCCGTCACCAGCTTCACCCGGCCGGAGGGGTCGAGGACGATGGTGGGCGTCATCGCCGAGAGCATGCGCTTGCCGGGGGCGACGGCGTTGGCGGCGCCCTGCACCAGCCCGAACTGGTTGGGAACGCCGGGCTTGGAGGTGAAGTCGTCCATCTCGTTGTTGAGCAGGAAGCCCGCCCCCGGTACCGTCACCAGGTTTCCGTACAGCGAGTTGATGGTGGTGGTGACCGACACCGCGTTCCCCCGCTGGTCCATGATGGAGTAGTGCGTCGTCTCCGTCCCCTCGGTGGGGGGCGCGCCCAGGCCGGGCGCCACCTCGGCGGAGGTGGTGGCGCGGTCGCGGCGGATGGTGGCGCGGCGGGTGGCGGCGTAGGCGTCCGAGATCATCCGCGCGGTGGGCTGCGGGACGAAGTCGGGGTCGGCCAGGTACGCGTTGCGGTCCGCGTACGCCCGGCGCGCGGCCTCGGCGAAGAGGTGCACGTGCTCGGGCCCCATGAACCTCATCCGCCGCAGGTCGTAGCCCTCCAGGATCTTGAGCATCGCCGCCATCGTGGGGCCGCCGGAGGAGGGGGGGGGCATGGAGATCACCTCGTGGCCGCGGTAGCGGAAGCGGACCGGGTCGCGCCATACGGCCCGGTAGCGCCCCATGTCCTCGCGCGTGATCAGCCCGCCGCCGCGCCTCATCTCCGCTTCCACCAGCTCGGCGGTGCGTCCGGTGTAGAAGCCGTCGCGCCCGTTGCGCGCCACGCGTCGCAGCGTCTCGGCGAGGTCGGTCTGCACCAGGCGGTCGCCCACGCGCAGCGGCTCGCCGCGGCGGGTGAAGATGCGCGCCGTCTCCGCGTTCTTGACCAGCTCCTTGCGGTTGTTGTAGAACGACTGCGCCAGCCGCTGGTGCACCACGATCCCGTCGGCCAGGTTCGCCGCCGGCTCCACCAGCTCGGCCCAGGGAAGGCGCCCGAACCGCTTGTGTGCCTCCCACATCCCCGCCACGGAGCCGGGGACGCCGGCCGCCAGGTGCCCCTCGGTGGACTTGCTGGTGACGTTCCCCGCGGCGTCCAGGAACATGTCGCGGGTGGCGCGCCCCGGCGCCATCTCGCGGAAGTCGAGCGAGGCGGTCGTCCCGTCCGCCATCCTCACCACCATGAACCCGCCCCCGCCGATGTTGCCGGCCTCGGGGTTGACCACGGCGAGCGCGAAGTGCGTGGCGACCGCAGCATCCACCGCGTTGCCGCCGCGGCGCAGGATCTCGGCTCCCACTTCGCTCGCCATGCGGTCGGTCGTCACCACCATACCGGCGGTGGAGCGTACCGGAGCGATCCCCCCGCGCGGGTGCTCCCACGCCGGCGCGAAGAGGCGCGAAGTGTCCTGCGCCACGCCTACATGCGCGGGAGCGGCCCCGCCCTGCCCGATCACCAGAACCATGAGCGGAAGGACGGGAACGAGTGCGGCGCGGCGGAGATTCATGCGAATGGACGGTGCGGGTGAAGGGACGGCAAACTTCTTAGTGCTAAGTCCTAAGTCCTAAGTCCTAAGTGCTGCAGTGAACGAGCGCACTCACGCATTAACGCACTCACGCACCGCTGTTCAGCACTTAGCACTCAGCACTCAGCACTTCCTTTCATGCTACACCCGCCGCCCGCGCCCGGCCAGCCCCCGTAAACACCCGCCGCAACGGCTGCGCTCTTGCATCGGGGCCGATCTCCGCCCACGTTGGGGCGTGCGTGCGCGGGGCGGTCCCGCGCCTTTCCCCACTCGACGCGATGACCCAGAGACCCCCGCTGGACCCGCGCCTCACCGAGCAGCGCAACCCCGCCACCACGGAGATCGACCGCCTTTCGGCGCTGGAGATCGTCCGGGTGATCAACGAGGAAGACCACAAGATCGCCCCCTCCGTCGCCACGCAGCTGGAGCAGATCGCCGAGGCGGTGGAGATCGCCGCCGACTGCTTCCGCAACGGCGGGCGGCTGGTGTACTTCGGCGCCGGGACCTCCGGCCGCCTGGGCGTGCTGGACGCATCGGAGATGCCCCCCACCTACGGCATCGACCCCAGCCTGGTGCGCGGGGTGATCGCCGGCGGGTACGAGGCCCTCACCAACGCCATCGAGGGCGCCGAGGACAGCCGGGAGGAGGGCGCCCGCGCCGTCGACGATATGAAGGTGGGGACGGGCGACTTCGCCTTCGGCATCGCCGCCTCGGGCACCACGCCGTACGTGCACGGGGCGCTGGCGCGGGCCAGGGAGCGCGGCGCCCGCACCGGCTTCCTCCTCTGCACCCCGCCCGCGGACTGGATGCTGGAGAAGTACGACGTGGTGATCGCGCCGCTCCCCGGCCCGGAGGTGGTGACGGGGAGCACGCGCATGAAGGCGGGGACGGCCACCAAGCTGGTGCTCAACACCCTCACCACCGGCGCGATGATCCGCACGGGGAAGGTGTTCGGCAACCTGATGGTGGACCTGCGCGCCACCAACGAGAAGCTGCGCGACCGCAGCGAGCGCATCCTCATGGAAACGCTCGACCTGGAGCGCGACGCCGCCCGCGCCCTCCTGGCCCGCGCCGGCGGCAGCGTCAAGACGGCGATGGTCATGTTCTGGTGCGGCACCGACCGCGACGAGTCCACCCGCGTGTTGCTGCGCGCGGGCGGGCGGCTGGGCGACGTGCTCAAGAGCGCGCGGTGACGTTCCCGGGCACCTTTGAGTGGATGACGGAGCTCCAGCACCGTCTGATGATCTTTCCCGCGCGTCCGCCCTCGGAAGTGGAGTGGGAAGAGCTGCTCGCGCGGCTGGACCTCGCGCCCCGGGCGTTCCAGTTGGCCTCGGACGATGTCGGCGGCAACCCCCGGGTGGTCCATGTACTCGCCTCGGCGTTCGCGCTGGAGAACTGGTTCGCGATCGCGCTTAAGGAGCTGCAGGCCGGCGGCATGATTCCGCTCGGCTTCGGATTTATCCCGGCCGCGGGGGGCACAACGGCGGCCCGGGAGGTGCTCGACGGGTTCTCGGCGTTGCGCGCGCGCAACTTCGCGGCGCTCCAGCGAAGGGGGATTGACGTGTGGGAGTGGAGCGCCGCCACCAAGGAGGAGGGAGGGCGTGTGACGACCTTCCAGGCCGTGTCGGCCGTGGTGGAGATGGACGGCCGGCACCTGGCCGTCCTCCGCGGCGACGCGGCGAGGTAGCGCGATGCTGATCGTGGGGCTGATGTCCGGCACCTCGCTGGACGGGGTGGACGCCGCGCTGGTGGAGGTGGCGGGGGAGGGGATCGAGGACGTGCGGGCCAGCGTCGTCCGCGCCATCACCCTGCCGTACGACGAGGCGCGCCGCACGGCCATCCACGACGGCATCCTTGCCGGCACCGCCGAGGCGCTCTGCGGGCTGCACGCGGATCTGGGCGAGTGGATGGCGGAGGCGGTTGTGCGGGTTTGCCGCGAGGCGGACGTTGATCTTTCCGCGGTCGATGCGGTCGGGTCGCACGGGCAGACGGTGTGGCACCGGCCGCCGGCCGGCTCCCGCCGCGGCGCTACGCTCCAGCTCGGCGATGCCGCGACGATCGCGGAGCGCACGGGAATCGCGGTGGTATCCGACTTCCGCACGCGCGACATGGCGGCGGGGGGGCAGGGGGCGCCGCTGGTGCCGTGGGTGGACCAGCTCCTCTTCTCGGTGCCGGACCGGGCGCGCGCCCTGCAGAACATCGGCGGAATCGGCAACGTGACGCGCGTGCCGCCTCGCGGGTCAGGAGAGGAGGTGTTCGCCTTCGACACGGGACCGGGGAACGCGCTGATCGACGCGGCGGTGGAGATCGCGACGGGGGGGAAGCTGACCTTCGACCGCGACGGCAGGCTGGCCGCGCGCGGCACGGTGGACGAGTCGCTCCTGGCCGACCTCCTGCGCCACCCGTACTTCGCCGCGGAGCCGCCCAAGAGCACGGGGCGCGAGGAGTTCGGGCGCCCGTTCGTCGCGAAGCTGGTGGAGCTGCTGGAGCCCGAGGGAGACCAGGACTGGATGGATCTCGTCGCCACGATGACCGAGCTGACCGCCCGCACCATTGCGGACGCGTACCGCCGCTGGCTCATTCCGCGCGGCCTGGACGAGGTGATCCTCACCGGCGGCGGGGCGATGAACCCGACGCTGGTGGCCCGCATCCGCGCCCTGCTCCATCCGCTGCCGCTGGTGGACGGCGCCTCGCTCGGCGTCGATCCCGAGGCGAAGGAGGCGGTCGCCTTCGCCGTGCTGGCCTGGGCCCACCTGCGTGGCATCCCCGCCAACCTCCCCTCCGCGACGGGGGCGGCGGGGCCGCGCGTCCTGGGCTCGCTCACCCCCGGCTTACTGCGAGTGAACGCGTGAAGCTAGTCCGCCCGCGCACCCGAATGGCACCCTGGCCGGCACGCCTTCTGGCGCTGCCGCTGCTCGCCGTGCTTTCCGGCTGCTTCCTCGTGGGCGGAGGCGCCGGCCCGGGGCCGGACCGTCTGCAGGCGCGCGTCACGCGCATCCTGGACGCGGAGACGCCCTCGCCCGCGTACTACCGGGAGCGCGCCCGGCTGGAGGTGCTGGGGCGCGAGCTGGACGAGGTGCTCATCCGCATGGTGCTCGACCCGGGGATCGCGGAGCACGTGCGCGCCAACGCCGTCACGCTCCTGGCGGACCGTGGCTCGCCGGGAGCGCTCACTCTGCTGCGCCGCATCCTGATCTCCAGCGCGGACGACGGGGTGCGGCTGGCGGCGGTTGCGGGGGTGCAGCGCTTCGCCGTCGACTCGCCGCAGGCCCGCAACGCCCTGCGCGCCGCCGTCGGCGACCCGTCGCCGCGCGTGCGGCTGAACGCGCTGCAGGGGCTGGACGTGGAGGACGTGGGGCTCCTGCGCTCCGTGGCGGCGCGCGAGCCGGACCCGCAGGTGAAGCTGATCGCCCAGCAGCTCATCACGCTCTTCGAATCGCGCGGGGGTCCGCTGGCGCGCAACGCCCGCGGCGAGCTGCGCACCACGGCGGCGGACTCCGCCCCGCAGATCGTCTTCCACACGGAGTCGGCGGACACGATCGGTGGGCTGCGGGTGGGGTCGCTCTGGATTGAGCTTCCGCGGGCGCGGCTGGTGCCGCTGGCGCAGGGGGTGGAGGTGGTGGACAGCGTCGTCCCCGCCTTCCTGAACAGCGGCCGCACGATGGTGGTCTACGAGGCGGGGCGCATGATCCACGTCCGCAACCTGCGCAGCGGGGAGACGCGGGTGGTGGCGCCCGGGATCGCGCCGCGCCCCCTTCCGCTCACGGACCGCTTCGTCTTCCTGCAGGAGGTCCCCTCCGAACGGCAGGACACCGCGGGGGGCACCAGCCTGGTGTACCGCGTGATACGGGCTCCCTTCGCGGGCGGCCCCACGGAGCGCCTCGGCCTGGTGAGCGCCGTCGCGCGTCCCGAGCGGCACCGCGGCGCCTCGCCGGTGCGGCGCATGGTGGTGGGCGAACTGCGCCAGGGTTTCGTGCTGCGCGCGCCCGGCATGGCGCCGTTCGTGCTGCCGCCCGGGCCGACGGAGCCGCCGGCAAGGCCGTAGAGAGGTGCGTGAGTGCAGGGAATGGGGGATGGGGAATGGGGAATGGGGAATGGGGAATGGGGAATGGGGAATGGGGGGACCGGGGAACAGGGGAAGACAGGCAGGGAACCATAGCCCCCCCATTTTGTCATCCTGAGCGAAGCGCTTCACCATCGCTCTCCGTGCTACAAACTTTGGCGCTGCGCGAAGGATCTACTGCGCGTGCCGAGGGGTCCGTCGTGTGGCGCCGGCCTCTTGCCTCGCCGGCTAGATCCTTCGGTCGCCACAAGGACTCGGCGTGTACCGCGGGCTTGGGCGGGGGCGGCTCCCTCAGGATGACAGAGGCGGGGCCGCCGGTTGCACTAGGCACTAGGCACTAGGCACTTAGGACTTAGCACTTAGGACTTAGCACTCAGGACTTTTTCTCCCAACCAGGAGCGATTCGTTGAACGTTGCACGTCTGCTGCTTCCCGCCGTGCGGTGGAGCGCCGAAGATGGGTTCGAGAAGTACAGGGCGACGATCGAGCACGGGCTGGAGCTCGGGGTCGGGGGGTTCATCCTCTTCAACGGGGACACGGAGTCGGTGCGCGCGCTGACTGAGGAGCTGCATCGCCGGTCGAGGCACCCGCTGCTCGTGGCGAGCGACCTAGAGCGCGGGGCGGGGCAGCAGTTTCGCGGGGCCACGCCGCTTCCCCCCGCCGCCGCCATCGGGTCGCTGGGGGAGCCGGAGGCCTGCGAGCGCGCGGGGGAGCTGACGGCGCGCGAGGCGCGGGCGCTGGGCGTCAACTGGATCTATGCGCCCGTGGCGGACGTGGACCTGGAGCCGGAGAACCCGATCATCGGGTCGCGGGCGTTCGGGACGCGGGCGGAGAGCGTGGCGGCGAACGTGGCGGCGTGGGTGCGAGGGTGCACGCGCGGCGGCGCCCTCTCGTGCGCCAAGCACTTCCCCGGGCACGGCCGCACCGTGGGCGACTCGCACATCGAGCGCCCCTGCGTGGACGTGTCGCGCGAGGAGCTGGAGGCGGACCTGCTCCCCTTTCGCCAGGCGGTGGAGGCAGGCGTCAGCTCGCTGATGACGGCGCACGTCTGCTACCCGGCGCTCGACCCTACCAACGCCCCGGCCACCCTCTCGCGCCCCATCCTCACCACGCTGCTGCGCGAGGAGATGGGCTTCGACGGGCTGGTAGTGACGGATGCCATCATCATGGAAGGGCTGACGGCGGGGACCACCGAGGTGGAGGGCGCCATCATGGCCGTCGCCGCGGGCTGCGACGTCCTTCTCTATCCGGATGACCTGGACGCGGTGGTGCAGGGCGTGGAGGCCGCCGTGGATGACGGGCGCCTTCCGCGCGCGCGGGTGGAGGATGCGCTCGCCCGCATCGCGCGGGCCGCGGAACGGGTGGCCGGCGGCCCCATGGGCGACGTGGGCGCGGACGATGACCGGCGCTGGTCGCTTGAGACCGCCGTGCGCTCGCTGCGCGTCATCCGCGGCACGCCGCGTCTGCACGGCGGCCCCGTGCGGCTGATCGAGGTGGAGGACGACCTGGGCGGCCCGTGGCCCCCGTACCCGCGCGTCGCCTTCCCCGCGTCCTTGACGGAGGCGGGGGTGGAGCTGTCGGACGACGGCGAGCCGCTGGTGGTGGTGTACTCCGACATCCGCGCGTGGAAGGGGCGCCCCGGCATCTCGCAGGCCGCCCAGCAGCGCGTCAGCGAGCTGATGGAGGCGCATCCCGACGCGACCGTCATCCTCTTCAGCCTCCCGCGGCTGGCCGATGAGATCCCCGCCGCGCGCAACCTGCTGGCCGCGTGGGGCGGCGAGGGGATGATGCAGCAGGCCGCCGTGGCGTGGCTGACGGGGCGCAGCGGCGGGCTGGCGGGGTTGCACGCGGGGATGGACCGGTAACCGCGGACAACGAGACAGGGCAGGGGAGGGCAGACACGCAGGTCGGCCCCTACGAGGTTTTGTGCGGGTGGTGGGGGGCGGTGCCGGGGCGGGGGCGGCCGCGCGGGGCCGCCCCTACAAGGTGGGTGTTTTCAGGCGGGCAGCGGCGTGGGGGCAGGCACGGGCGCGATAAATCGCGCCCATACCGGGGATCCGGGGGGCGCCGCAGAGATCCGCGCGTACGCCCCATTCCCCATTCCCCAATCCCCATTCCCCCTCGGTTCGGTCCTCTTCTTGCTCGCCCGCAGGCACAGCCACGCGCCGCAACGCAGTCCCACGCTTCGCACGAGGGCCCCTCGTTGAACGCCGACACCCGCTCCCGGTCGCTGCTGGGCGTCTTCGGACAGCCCAAGATGGCGGCGCTGCTCTTCCTCGGCTTCTCATCCGGCCTCCCCCTCTTTCTCACCAGCCGCACGCTGCAGGCTTGGATGACGGTGGAAGGGGTGGACCTGGCGACCGTCGGCAAGGTCAGCCTCCTGGCCCTTCCGTACTCGCTCAAGTTCCTGTGGGCGCCGCTGATGGACCGCTACGTCCCGCCCTTTCTGGGGCGGCGGCGGGGGTGGCTCGTCATCACGCAGGTGCTGCTGGCGATCGCCATCATGGCGATGTCGCTGCACGATCCCAAGCAGGGGCTGCGGCTCCTCTTCATCAACGCGGTGCTGATCGCCTTCTTCAGCGCCAGCCAGGACATCGCGGTCGACGCGTACAGCATCGACGTGGTGGACGACCGTGAGACCGCCGCCGGCGCCTCGCTCAAGGTGGTGGGCTACCGCGTGGCGATGATCCTGACGAGCGGGATCGCGCTGATGCTGGCCGACCGGATGCCGTGGCCGTACGTCTACGTGGCGATGGGGCTGCTGATGGTCGTGGGGATCGCCACCGCGTTCGTGGCGCCGGAGCCGGTGCTGCGCGAGGGGCGGCCGGTCAGCCTGGTGGACGCGGTATGGAAGCCGTTCATGGAGTTCTACAACCGCGCGGGGCCCGCCACCGCGCTGGTGCTCCTCCTCTTCATCGTGCTGTACAGCCTGGCGGACCGGCTGGTGCAGAACATGTACACCCCCTTCCTCATCTCCGCCGGCTACACGCTTACGGAGATCGGGGCGGTCCAGGGGGTGCTGGGGCTGGGGGCCACCATCGTGGGCGTGCTGGCCGGCGGCGCCATCGTGGCCAAGATCGGCATCAACCGCGCGCTCTGGCTGATGGCGGTCCTGCAGCTCCTCAGCAACCTGGTGTACTACGGGCTGTCGCTCACGGAGAAGGACGTGGGACTGCTGACGGGCGCCATCATCGTGGAGAACTTCTGCGGCGGGCTGGTGACGGCCGGCTTCGTGGGGTTCCTGATGATCATGTGCAGCCGCCAGTTCTCCGCCACGCAGTACGCGCTCCTCTCCAGCTTCATGTCGTTCGCGCGTGACGTGCTGGTGGCGCCTTCGGGCGGCATCGCGGAGCGCACGGGGTGGCCGCAGTTCTTCATCCTGAGCATCGTGGCGGGGATTCCCGCGCTGCTGATGCTCCCGTACGTGGCGCCCTGGAACCGCGACGTTCCGCGTGGCGCCGCGCCGCACGATGGCGAGGTGGCCGACGCGGCCGAGCTTCGCCGCGCAAGCTTCGAATGACGAACCGAATGCGCACCCCCTTCTTCCGCCGCGCGCCGGCACTCGCCGCGGGCGCGCTGCTCGCGGCGTGCACCGCGTCCACTCCCGGCACGGGTCCCGCTCCGGAGGGGACGCGCATGGCCTCCACCGACCCGCTGAGTGGCACGCTGCCGCCGATCCCCGCCGTGCGCGGGCCGCTGCGCGTCGACGTCGTCTACCCCGCCGAGGACGCGCGGCTGACGGCGAGCGACAGCAACTTCGTCTTCGGCAGCGTGGGGACGGGGGAGGCGCGGCTCACCATCAACGGCGACGTGGTGGAGGTGGCGCCGAACGGTGCCTTCCTCGCCTTCATTCCCGTGCCGCGCGACGGCGTGTACCGCGTGGCCGCCAGTGCGGGGGCGGAGCAGGCCACCGCCGTCCGCCGCATCCGCCTCCCCGCCGGCGCGGGTGAGACCACGGCCGGCATCGCGGCCCTCGCCCCGCGCGCGGCGATGACGGTGCAGCGCGGCGAGCGGGTGACGGTGCGCTTCCGCGGGGCGCCCGGGGGACGGGCGCGCATCGTCTTCCCCGACGGCTCCGCCGCGCCCCTGGTGGAGACCCGCACGGTGGAGCGCGACGAAGGCTTTCTGCAGGACCGCTCCGCGACGCGCGAGTACACGCAGTACGCGGGGAGCTTCGCGGCGACGGCGCCCCTTCTCTCCCGGGACCGGCAGGTGGGCGTGCCCACGCTGGCCGAGACGGGGCGCGCAGGCACCGCCACCATCGAGCTGGTGCACGGCGCCGACACCGTACGCACTCCGCTCGAGCTCTCGCTCGCCGTGCTGAGCCCGGGCGAGACGCGCACCGCCGTCGCGGCGAGCGACCGCCCGGACTCGCTGACGGTGGCGACGGCGATCCCCGGCTCCGGCACGCCGTACCACTGGACCTTCCCCAACGGCACGCGCTTCACGCTGACCGGCGAGCGCGAAGGTGCGTACCGCGTGCGCCTGACCGAGGACCAGTCGGTGTGGGTGGATGCGCGTTCGGTGCGCCTCCTTCCCGCCGGCGCGCCCGAGGCCAGGGGAACGATCGGCGCCGTGCGGGTGGTGCCGCAGGCGGAGTGGGTGGACCTGCGGCTGGCGATGACGGAGCGCCTCCCCGCGCGCGTGCTGCTGGAGGGGAGCTTCCTGACGGTGGAGGTGTTCGGCGGCGAGTCGCGCACCAACTGGCTGTACTACGGCACCGAGGACCCCTTTGTGCGCCGCGCCACCTGGGAGCAGGGGCGCGACGACCTGTACTACGTCCGCATGGAGCTGGCGAGCCCCGCATGGGGGTGGCGCACCTTTTACGACCGCGACGGGACGCTGGTGGTGCGCGTCCGCCGTCCGCCGGCCATCGACGCGCGGCGTCCGCTGGCCGGGATCCACGTCGCGGTGGACGCGGGGCACCCGCCCGGCGGCGCCATCGGCCCCACGCGCCTCACCGAGGCGGAGGCGAACCTCGCCATCTCCAAGCAGCTGGTGAGGATGCTGCGCGACGCCGGCGCGCGCGTGACGGAGACGCGGCCGGATTCGGCGGCGGTGGCGCTGGGGGCGCGGCCGGTGATGGCGGAGCAGGCGGGGGCGCAGCTCCTGGTCTCCGTGCACAACAACGCGTTTCCCGATGGCGTGAACCCGTTCACGAATTCGGGTACTACGGCGTTCTACAACGCGCCGCAGTCGCTGGACCTCGCGCGCCACATGCAGCGCGAGATCCTGCGCGAGCTGGGGCTGCGCGACCTGGGGATCGCCCGCGCCGATCTCGCGCTGGTGCGCCCCACCTGGATGCCCTCGACGCTCACCGAGTCGATGTTCCTGATGGTGCCGCGGCAGGAGGCCGCCCTGCGCAACCCGCAGGCGCACGAGCGGATCGCCCGGGCGCACTTCCGCGCGGTCGAGGCGTTCCTGCGGGAGCGGGCGGGGGGCGTGAGGTGATTGGCGGAAACTGGCGCCCGGATCACCGGGGGATGAACGCCGGGGGATGAACGCCGGGGGATGAATCCCCCGGCTGGAACCACGGGAAGACCGCTGAAGCGGTCTCGAGAGATGCGGCATCGGGCTGGGGAGCGGACTTCCCGCCACGCCGCCATGCTGCCAAACGGGCGGACCTCCTCGCCGAGTCCGCGAAGGCGGACTTTGTGCTGTTGTTGCCGCGAGTTCACTCGCCACCGTTGAGCAGATCAACCTTCATCCGCCAACCCGCACCATGACCTTCCGCCGTCTCGCGCTGTTATTCGTGGCGCTCCTTTTCGCGCTTCCGCTGGGGGCGCAGGTGCCGCCGAACGTGGAGTGGCGCACGCTGGACACGGAGCACTTCCGCGTCCACTTCACGCCCGCGCTGGAGCCGCTGGCCCGGCGCGCCGCGAATCGCGCGGAGACGGCGCACGCGGCGCTGCGGGAGGTGCTGGTGCAGGCACCGAGGCGTAGGATCGATCTGGTGCTGAGCGACAACGTCGACTTCTCCAACGGGTACGCGACGCCGCTCCCCAGCAACCGCATCGTGGTGTACGCGCACCCGCCGGTGGACACGCCGGAGCTCGCCTTCTACGACGACTGGCTCCAGCTGGTGGTGTCGCACGAGCTCGTGCACATCTTCCACCTGGACTACGCGGCGGGCTTTCCCCGGCTGCTCAGAAGGGTGTTCGGGCGCACGCCCTTCGGCTTCCCCAACGTCCTGGTGCCGCGCTGGACCCAGGAGGGGCTCGCCACCGCGCTGGAGTCGCGGATGACGCGCGCCGGACGGGTGCGCGCGACGCTCTACGACATGATGCTGCGCACGGCGATCCTGGAAGACGAGTTCTTTTCCATCGACCGCGCCACCGGCCATCCCGTGACCTGGCCGGGCGGGAGCGCGCCGTACGTGTACGGTTCGCTCTTCATGGACTACCTGGGTGACCGCTTCGGGTACGAGAAGCACGGCGACTGGGTGGAGACGATGGGGCGCCGCGTCCCCTTCTCGTATGGCGCGGATGGGGCCGCGAAGCGCGCGTACGGCGAGAAGTTCACCGACACGTGGAACGAGTGGCGCGACTCGCTGCGCACCGAGTACACGGCGCTCGCCGACTCGCTGCGCCGCCAGGGGCTCACCGAGCCGGAGGTGCTGGTGCGGGAGGGGCGCCGCACCGAGGGGCCGCGCTGGTCGCCGGACGGGCGGACGATCGCCTTCGCTCACTCGACGGGGCGCGAGGAGACTTCGACGCGTCTGTGGACCGAGGGTGGGGTCCAGGTGCTGGACCCGCGCACCTCGCTGGGCGCATCGGCGTGGCGCTCCGACGGATCGCTGGTGACGGCGATGCTCGATGCGGTCGATCCCTACCGCTACTACTCCGACCTGTACGTGATCCGCCCCAACGGCGACCGCGACCGCATCACCAATGGCGCGCGGCTGCTGGATCCGGACGTGCACCCCGCATCAGGCCGCATCGTAGCGGTGCGCGGCGGGGGCGGGACCAACGTGCCGGTGGTGATGGAGGCGGACGGGAGCGGCGCGCGCGACCTCGCCGCGCCCTCGCCGGACGTGCACTGGACGCGCCCGCGCTGGTCGCCGGACGGAACGCGGATCGCCATCGCGCGGTGGCGCACGGGGGCGCTGTACGACGTGGTGGTGCTCGATGCCGCCACCGGCGGCGTGGTGCGCGAGCTGACCAGCGACCGCGCGGTGGACAGCTCGCCCGCCTGGTCGCCGGACGGTCGATACGTGGTGTTCAGCTCGGACCGCAGCGGCATCTCCAACCTGTACGCCTACGACCTCACCGATGGCCGCCTGCAGCGCATCACCAACGTGCTGACGGGCGTCTTCGATCCCGACGTGTCGCCGGACGGGCGCTGGATCGCGCTGACGCTGTACCGCGCGGACGGGTACCACCTGGCGCGCATCCCGTTCGATCCCGCGCGCTGGACCGCCGCGCCCGCGTTGCGCGCCGAGGTGCGCGAGGCGGGTGCGGGCGCGGAGCTGGCGCAGCGCACGGCGGGCGGCGCGGCGCGCGGCTACTCGGCGCTTCCGTCGCTGCGCCCCACCTCGTGGTCGCCCATCATCGAGTCGGACAAAGCCCTGGGGACGGGGTTCGGAGTGGCGATCTGGGGGGAGGACGTGATCCAGCGGCACAGCTACGAGGCTCACGCGCAGGTGCATCCGCGCGAGACGCGCACCGAGGCGGGCGCCAGCTACCTCTTCACGGGGCTGGGGAACCCCGTGATCGGCGCGTCGGTGTTCCAGGAGTGGGACCGCGTGGGGACGTTCGCCACAGTCAGCCCGTTCGACGAGCCCATCACCGCCACGCTGCTGGAGCGCGAGCGGTCCGCGTCGCTGGTGGCCACCTTGACGCGCCCGCGCTTCCGCTCGTTCAGCTGGCTGAGCTTGGGGGTGGGCGCCCGCCAGCGCGACTACTCCTTTCGCGAATCCGAAGTGGCCGCCATGGCGCCGAACCCGCCCGCGGAGGCCGGGGGCGCGGCGACGCTGGGGTACTCCACCGCACGCCGATACGAGTACTCGGTGAGCCAGGAGGAAGGCTTCGTGGCCGCCGCCTCGGTGGAGGGGCGCCGCTACCTGGAGGACGTCTTCCTGGACAACGGCCCCGGCGACGGGCAGGGCGACGCCATCCGCGGCTACGTGCGCACTACGGCGCGGGCGCAGCACTACGTCCCCCTTCGCGGGCGGGGCTACGCGCGCCACGTGCTGGGCCTGCGCATGGCGGGCGGCGCGGACCACGGCAGCCTCACTCCGGGCTACTCGGTGGGCGGCACGGCGGGCGGGGTACCGGCCTTCCCCCTCTCCACATTCGTGACGATGGGGAGCGAGCTGGACCTGCCGGTGCGCGGCTACCGCGAGGGCGTCCTCTTTGGCGACCGGGCCGTGGCGGGGACGCTGGAGTGGCGCTTCCCGCTGGCGCTGATCGAGCGCGGCCGCAGCGTCATGCCGGTGTACCTGGACCGGCTCTGGGGCACGGCATTCCTGGACGCGGGCCGCACCTGGTGCAGCGACGACTGCCTCACCCGCAGCGCCCGCGGCGACGCGTCGACGATCGCGTCCGTCGGCGCGGAGCTGGGGCTCAACCTGAGCATCTCCTACGTCCCGCCGTTCCCCGTGCGCGCGGGCGTCGGCTTCCCGCTCCGTTCCATCAGGGTCGTGCACGACGACATCGTGCTGCGCGAGCGGCCGAAGCCGCGGGCGTATCTGACGTTTGGGCTGTCGTTCTAAAAATGCCCCCCCTCCCCCCGGCCCCCTCCCCCGCCTGCGGGGGCGCAGGGCGGGTGAGGGGGAGAATTCGGCTCGTATAGCACAGATCCCGTAGGGGCGCGATTCATCGCGCCCACCCTTCGCGTTACTCGACCTTCGCCCGCCGCACCGATTGTGGTAGGGGCAGACCTGCGTGTCTGCCCACCGCCCGCCTCTCCTCGACCCCCGCCCCGACACGATGATCCCGTAGGGGCCGCCCCGCGTGGCTGCCCGTGCCGGCCCCTGCGCCCGGCCCACGCGCCCCGCACGGATGCACGCAAACGCCCCTCTCCCAGCAGTTTGGGAGAGGGGCAGCGAGGAACGAGCGGGGTGAGGACCTACACCATGTGGTTCAGCGGCCCGTGCCCCCCGCCCAGCCCCGGCGCGGCCTGCATCGCCCGGCTCACGTAGCCTAGCGCATCCTCCACCGCGCGTGTCAGCGGACGCCCGTGCGCCAGGCCCGCGGCGATGGCGGCGGACAGGGTGCAGCCGGTGCCGTGCGTATTGCGGGTGTCAAGCTTGGGGCGGCGCCACTCGTGCCAGTCCTGCCCGTCGAAAAGGACGTCCACAAGCTCGGAAGAACGGAGGTGGCCGCCTTTGAGCAGCGCGGCCCCGGCGCCCATCTCCACCAGCGCGGCGGCGGCGCGGCGCATCCCGTCGACATCCTCCACGGGGGCGCCGACCAGGATCGCGGCCTCGTCCAGGTTGGGCGTAACCAGCGAGGCCAGCGGCATCAGCTCGTCGGCCACGGTGCGCTCGGCGTCCGCGTCCAGCAGGCGGTCGCCGCTGCTGGCGACCATCACCGGGTCCAGGACGAAGTGGGGGAGGCGGTGCTCGCGGATGGATCCGGCGACGGCGCGCACCAGCTCGGCGGTGGCGAGCATCCCGCTCTTGCAGGCGGCGGGGTGCAGGTCCTCCGCCACGGCGCGGATCTGCGCGCGGACGATGTCCACCGGAATGGGGTGGACGCCGGTGACGCCGCGCGTGTTCTGCACCGTGACGGCGGTCAGCGCGCTCGTGCCGAACACGCCGAATGCGTGGAAGCTCTTGAGGTCGGCCTGGATCCCCGCGCCGCCCCCGGAGTCGGAGCCGGCGATGGTCAGGGCCACCGGAATGCGGTCGGTCATGCTCGCGTGCGAAAAATGATGCGGTGAGAGCAGATGAGAACAGCTGGTCTCACACAGAGCCACAGAGACAACTGAGAGAACAACCAGGAGGTTCTCTGTGCCCTCGCTTTTCCCTCTGTGTCTCTGTGTGAGGCTTGTCTCGGGGCGCTACTTGTGCCAGGGAAGCTGCTGCGCCGGGTTCAGCGACGGCGCGCCCGGCATCACCGGCGGCGGCGGGGGAAGGGCGTGCAGCCGGCGCAGGAAGTCCTCGTACGAGGGGATCTGCGTCGCGAGCTGCTTCTTCGCCGCGGGGCGCCGCACGCGGATCTCGTTGCGGGTGATCTTGAGCCGCTGGAGGGTGGCCGGGTGCGTGGCGAACCACTGCCCCACGCCGCCCTGCGGCAGCGTCGCCTCCTCCTTCACGAAGCCGTTGAAGAGGCTCAGCATCCCGTTCGGATCCACCCCCGAGGCGATCAGGTAGCCCACGGCCAGCTTGTCCGCCTCCTGCTCGTCGTTGCGCGAGTGCGAGGCCGTCCACACCGCGCCGCCGATGTCCAGCGCCTCCTGGTTCAGGAGCGGCTCCCGGTCCAGGATCACCTTGTACAGGATGCCGGACATGGAGCGCGTCCTCATCTGCCGCTGCATGGTTTCCGCGCCGTGCCGCGCCGCCACGTGCCCGATCTCGTGCGCCAGGACCCCCGCCAGCTCGCTGACGTTGCGCGTTCGCTCGATGAGGCCGCGGTTCACGTAGATGTGGCCGCCGGGGAGGGCGAAGGCGTTGACCCCGCCCGTGTCCACGATGTAGAAGCGGTACGGCACGTTGGGGCGGGCGCTGTGCCGCGCGATCATCCGTCCCAGGTCGTTGACGTACAGCGTCAGCGGCGCGTCATTCAACAGCGGGACGTGCGTGTTGATCTGCGCGGCGATCTGGTCGCCCAGCACCTGCTCCTGCTTCTCGCTGACGCATGCGCCGAGAAGGGGGAGGAGGGCGGCCGCCGCCGTCGTCCGGCGGGCCCGCGCCGCGAGGGCGCGGGCCCGGTGCTGCCAGCCGCCCGAGGCGCTCACCGGCCGCGGTCCTGCGGCTGCGGAGTCAGGGAGCGCACGCGGGCGCGGAAGTTCTGGTATGCCTGGTTGTCCCTCACCAGCCGCGGGTTGTTGCTGGCACCGGGGGTGGCCTGGATCATCGCCTGCACGTTCGTGATGCGCTCCTGCGTCTGGGGGTGCGTGGCGAACCACGTCTCCACCTTGCTGGGGTTGCGCTGGCGCTCGCCCATCAGCGTCTGGAAGAAGGTGGCCAGCCCCTGCGGGTCGTACCCGGCGCGCAGCATGATGTTGACGGCGCCGCGGTCCGCCTCGCGCTCCGCGTCGCGGCTGTAGCCGGCGAACACCGCCGTGCCCACGCCCTGCACGCCCACCCGCTCGATGGTCCCCGGGTTGCGCCGGAGGACGCCACCGTACAGGATTGAGATGAGCGCGTTCGCGCCCTGTGCCCGCTGGAGCTGCTCGATGCTGTGCCGTTCCGATACGTGGGTGATCTCATGCGACAGCACGCCCACCAGCTCAGACAGGTTGTTGGCGCGCTCGATGGTGCCGCGGTTCACGTAGATGAAGCCGCCCGGAACCGCGAAGGCGTTGATGGCGTCCGAGTTCACCACCTGGAAGGTGTAGCGGATGCCGCGCTGGTCCGCCACGGCGGCGAGCTGGTTGCCCAGCGTGTTGATGTAGTTGCGCGTCGCCGCGTCGTTCACCATCGGGAGCTGCTGGTTGATCTGACGCGCATAGTCCGAACCGAGCTGGACCTCCTGCTGCGTGCTGACGGTGGCGCAGCCGCCCGCGGCCGTCGCGCCGCACAGCGCAAGCACGGCGGCCCCCCGCCGTGCGCGAGCCTTAAGTGCAAGTGCCATCTTGATCTCCATGCTTTGGATTGTGGGCTTACGGCCCATTCGAAAAGCAAGACGCGGACCACCCACGGGGCAATGCTGACCCGCCGCGAGGAGCGCCTCCTGCGCACCCTGCGGCAGCGGCGCGCGCGCGAGGAAGAGGGCCTCTTTCTGGCCGAGGGGGTGCGCACGGTGGAAGACCTTGTGGCGTCCCCACTTCCGGTCCGTTTCGCCGTCGCGTCGTCCACCCTGGGGGACACGCCTCGCGGACGGGGCCTGGTCTCCGCCATCGAGGCGCGCGGCATCGCCGTGCACGAGGTGGACGAGCGCGACTTCCGCGACTGGTCGGACACGGAGACGCCGCAGGGCGTGCTCGCGGTGGCCGAGATCCCGCGCGCCGGGCTCGCCACCATCCCGCTGGATGGAGACCCCGCCGTCCTCCTGGTGCTGGACGCGGTGCAGGACCCGGGCAACTTCGGCACGCTGGTGAGGACGGCCGAGGCGCTGGGGGCCGCCGGCGTGGTCGCGCTCCCGGGCACCGTCGATCCCTGGAACCCCAAGTCCGTGCGCGCGGCGATGGGCTCCTCCTTTCGCCTCCCCGTCGTCGAAGCGGACTGGGCCGTGCTGGAGCCCTGGCTGCGCGGGCACGGCGTCGTCACCGTGGCGTCGGCGGTGGGCGCGCCGCCGCCCGATTCGCTTCCCCGGCGCGCGGCGCTGGTGCTGGGCAACGAGGGCGCCGGCGTCTCGGCCGACACCCTGCGCCGGGCCGACGTCACGCTGGGCATCCCGCTGCGCGGCCGCGCCGAGTCGCTGAACGTGGCCGCGGCCGGCGCCATCCTCCTCCACGAGCTCCTTCGCTGACATCCATTGACGCCCGACTACCTGATCTGGGGCTACGCGGCTCTCCTGGGGGCCTGCATCGGCTCCTTTCTGAACGTATGCGTGTACCGCTGGCCAGCGGGGCTGTCGGTCATCCGCCCCCCGTCCCGTTGCGGCGAGTGCGGCACGCAGATCCGCTGGTACGACAACGTCCCCGTCTTCGGCTGGATCTTGTTGCGAGGCCGCTGCCGTGCGTGTGGCACCCGCGTCTCCATCCAGTATCCGCTGATCGAGCTGACGGTCGCCTCGCTCTGGCTGGCGGCGGTGCTGCGGCACGGGGTGAGCTGGCAGGCGCTCTCGTCCGCCCTCTTCTTCACCCTGCTGCTGGGGATCGCGCTGACCGACGCGCGCACCTACATCATCCCCGACGAGTTCACGTGGGGCGGCCTGGCGATCGGCCTGGCGCTCTCCTTTGCGCCGGGCGGCATCACGCCGCAGCAGTCCGCGCTGGGGGCGCTGCTGGGCTTCGGGCTTCTCTGGATGGTGGCGGAGCTGGGGGAGCGCGCCTTCAAGAAGCAGGCGATGGGCGGCGGCGACATCAAGATGATGGCGATGGTGGGCGCGTTCGTGGGGATGCCGGGCGTCCTCCTCACCATCTTTCTGGGCGCGCTGCTGGGCACGCTGATCTTCGGCCCGATCTCGTGGCGCACGAAGAAGCTCGTCCCCTTTGGCATCTTCCTCGCCCTCGGCGCCGCCATCGCGGAGCCGTGGGGGAGCGCGATCGTCCAGTGGTACCTCCGCGAGTTCGTGGGCATCTGAAGAACAGCATCACACAGAGGCCACAGAGGGAACTGCAAGCCACAAAAGCGGTTCGGCGCTCTGTTCAGGTTGCCCTTGTCTGTGGCCTTGCGGTTCCCTCTGCGTCTCCGTGTGATGCTTTTTTCATTCTTCACGCCCCGCATGAGATCCGCGGCCGCCGCGCTGGTGCTCGCCGCGGCCGCCTGTACCCCTCCGCGGCTGGCGCCCGAGATCGCCGCCGGGCGTGTGGTGGCGGACACCGTCCACTCCACCGCGCTCGCGGACAACCCGCTCGGCGACTCCCCGCATCGCGCCGTCTCCGTCTACCTGCCGCCGGACTACGGGCGCACCTCGCGCCGCTACCCGGTCGTCTACCTGCTGCACGGCTTCGACGGCGGCCCGTCTCAGTGGACCGGGCGCTTTTCGCTGCGCACGGCGATGGACTCGCTGATCTCCTCCGGCGCGGTGCGGCCGATGATCGTGGTGATGCCGGACGGCGGGAACCGGTTCGGCGGATCGTTCTTCGCCAACGCCGCCGCCACCGGCCGCTGGGGCATCTTCCTCGTCCGCGAGGTGGTAGGGCACGTGGACTCCCGCTACCGCACGCTCGCGCGGCCGGCCAGCCGCGGCATCGCCGGATGGTCGATGGGGGGCCACGCGGCGCTGCACCGCGCGGCCCAGCACCCGGAGGTCTTCGGCGCGGCGTACGCGCTCAGCCCGTGCTGCCTGGGCCCCGAGCTCCTGGGCGACTTCGGCGACGCGCCGCGCGCCGCCGCCCTGGCGCTGCGCACGCCGGATGAGGTGGCGGCGGCGCCCTTTGGCAGCAAGCTCCTCGTCGCCGTGGCCGCGCTCCACTCGCCGGACCCGTCGCACCCGCTCGGCCTCGCGCTCCCGTTCGCCCCCGGACGCGAGGATGCCCTCGCGCGGTGGAACGAGCATACGCCCGCGCGCCTGGCGCAGAGCTACGCCGCCAACCGCGTCCGCCCGCGCATCGCTTTCGACGTGGGCACGCGCGACGGCCTCCGCCACATCCCCCCGACCGCCCGCGCCCTCCACGCCGCGCTCGCCGATGCCGGCGTCGCGCACACCTTTGAGGAGTATGACGGCACCCACGGCAGCCACATCGCCGAGCGCATGCGGACAAGGGTGTTTCCGTTCTTTTCGCGCGTGCTGCGGTAGGCCCCCTCCCCCGCTCGTCACCTCGCGGCCCCTCCCCCCAAACTACCTGGGGGAGGGGCGGTGGCGTGCGTTGGTGCGCGTCGGCGGGGTTCGTCGCGGCGGCGGGCACGGGCAGCCACGTGGGGCGGCCCCTACGGGATCGGGGCGGTGGGGCAGGGATGGGGGTGTGGCGGGCGGTGGGCAGACACGCAGGTCTGCCCCTACTGGATGGCGGTGTGCGTTGGGCAGAGCGGCGGAGCAACGCTGGACACGGGCGCGATAAATCGCGCCCCTACCAGATCTGGGCGCCGCTGACGGAGTTCTCCCCCTCACCCGCCCTGCGCCCCCGCAGGCGGGGGAGGGGGCCGGGGGGAGGGGGCCCTCTGCGCGGCACAAAACCCGCCAAACCGCACGCAAGCCCCCTCTACCGATAACAGAGGGCGCAGCCCTCTCCTGTTATCGGGAGAGACATCTGAGGTGGTCCGTCAAGGCTTTTCGGTTCAGGCGGCGGCCGCCAGGCTGATTCGTGACGCCAGGGGCGACCCGCGCTCCACCAGTGCCTTGACGTATTGAGCCTCGTTGTACGGCGTACGTTC
>DASVQP010000103.1 GCA_036389135.1 Longimicrobium sp. | reverse complement strand
GACCTGCGGCAGGTCCACGTTGTCCAGGTAGCCGTTGGTCAGCGCGTAGATGATCGCCACCTGGTGCTCCACCGGCGCCGGCGCGTACTGGCCCTGCTTGAGCACCTCCACCGAGCGGGCGCCGCGCGCCAGCTGGCGCGGCGTCACCGCGTCGAGCTCGCTGCCGAAGGCGGCGAACGCCTCCAGCTCGCGGTACTGCGCCAGCTCGCCCTTCAGCTTGCCGGCCACCTTCTTCATGGCCTTGATCTGCGCCGAGCCGCCCACGCGGGAGACGGAGATGCCCACGTTCACCGCCGGGCGCACGCCCGAGTAGAACAGGTTCGACTCCAGGAAGATCTGCCCGTCGGTGATCGAGATCACGTTGGTGGGGATGTACGCCGACACGTCGCCCGCCTGCGTCTCGATCAGCGGGAGCGCCGTCAGGCTGCCGCCGCCCATCTCGTCGGAGAGCTTGGCCGCGCGTTCCAGCAGGCGCGAGTGCAGGTAGAACACGTCGCCCGGGTACGCCTCGCGGCCCGGCGGGCGGCGGAGCACCAGCGACATCTGGCGGTACGCCACGGCCTGCTTCGACAGGTCGTCGTACACGCAGAGCGTGGCCTTGCCCTTTCCGTTCTCGTCCTTGGTGTACATGAAGTACTCGGCCAGCGCCGTCCCCGAGTAGGGGGCGATGTACTGCAGCGGCGCCGGGTCCGACGCGCTGGCGGCGACCACGATGGTGTACTCCATCGCGCCCGCGGCCTCCAGGCGGGCCACCACGCCCGCGATGGTCGAGTTCTTCTGGCCGATGGCGACGTACACGCAGACGACGCCCTGGCCCTTCTGGTTGATGATGGCGTCGATGGCGACGGCCGTCTTCCCCGTGCCGCGGTCGCCGATGATCAGCTCGCGCTGCCCGCGGCCGATGGGGATGAGGGCGTCGATCGCCTTGATCCCCGTCTGCATCGGCTCCTTCACCGGCTGGCGCAGCACGATGCCGGGCGCCACCACGTCCACCGCGCGGCGGCCGACGGAGGGGATGGGGCCGCGGCCGTCCACCGGCTCGCCCAGCGGGTTGACGACGCGCCCCAGGTAGGCCGGGCCCACCGGGATGTCGAAGACGCGGCCGGTGCGGCGCACGCGGTCGCCCTCCTGGATGACCGTCCAGTCGCCCATGACCACGGCGCCGATGTTGTCCTCTTCCAGGTTCAGCGCCAGGGCGCTCACCACCTGGCCGCTCTCGGTGGCGGTGATCTCCAGCAGCTCGCTGGACATGGCGCCGCCCAGGCCGTAGATGCGCGCGATCCCGTCCTTTACCTCAAGGACCTCGCCCACCTCTTCGGCGGTGAAGTTGTTTTCGTACCGCTCGATCTCGCCGAGCAGAACGTTCTTGATCTCGCTGGCCCGGAGCTGGGTATCGACCGCCATCGTTCTTCCTCGTTTCAGGTCCGGCGTGCGCCGCCGGTGCTCATCAGTATGCTTGCGTGCTGCCTGTTAAACCGCTGGGTCCCGCCGGTTCGAACAGAGAAAGTGCCAAGTGCCCAGTGCCCAGTTCCCAATCGGTCCCGAAGTTACTGAGGGCTCGGCACTCGGCACCAGGCACTGCTTTTCACGTGCCGGCCGGGAGGTACGCGTCCATCAGCCTGCGGCGCAGCCCGGCCGCCTGGCTGCGAACCGAGCCGTCCAGGATCTGGTCGCCCACCTTGATCACCATCCCGCCCAGCAGCTCGGGCTCCACGTGGAAGGTGGGGATCACCTCGCGCCCGAAGCGCGTCTGCAGCGACGCGCGGATCTCCTCCTGGAGCGCGGCGTCCGGCGCGTGCGAGATGGTGACGTCCACCCGCAGGCGCCCCATCATCTCGTCCACCCGCTCGCGGTACGCCAGGGCGATCTCGCGAAGGAGGTTGTCGCGGCGCTTGTCCACCACCACCAGCACGAAGCGCAGAAAGAGCTCGGGGACGCGCCCGCCCAGCGCGCCGCGGAGCGCCGCCTTCTTGGCGTCCATGGAGATGGCCGGCGCCGAGAGGAAGGCGCGGATGCGCGGCTCCGTGTTCAGCAGGCTGGCCAGCTCGTCCGCGGCGGTCTGGAACTCGACGGCCGTGTTGGCGCCGCCGTTGCGCTGCGCCAGGGTAAGGAGCGTGTCCGCGTAGTTGCGCGCGATGACCTCGGAGCGCACGGCTCAGGCTCCCGCGCCGACGGCCGGCTGCGTGGCGACCTGCCCCAGGTACTCGCGCACCAGGCGGCGGTTGTCCTCGCCGTCCAGGTTGCGGCGCACCAGGCGCTCGGCGGCGCGCATGGAGACGTCCACGGCCTCGCGGCGCACGGCCTGCAGCGCGCTCTCGCGCTCCGAGGCGATGTCCTGGCGGGCGCGCTCCAGCAGGGCTTCCTGCTCGCGGCGCGTCTCGGCCAGCATCTCGGCGCGGATGCGCTCGGCGCTGGTGCGGCCTTCGTTCACCGCCTCCTGCACGCGCGTGCGGGTCTCCTCCAGGATGCGCCGGTTCTCCTCCATCATGGCGGCGGCCTCGGCGCGGTCGCGCTCGGCGGCGGCGGCCAGCTCGCGGAGGTTCTCCTCGCGGGCCGCCACGGCGCCCAGGATCTTGGGGAAAGCGAAGCGGGAGAGGATCACCAGGACGACGACGAAGACCACGATCGTCCAGATGATGAGCCCCGGATTCGGCGACAGCAGGCCGGGCGCCTCCTCGTGCTCCTGCGCCACGAGGGGCGCGGCGGAGCCGAGGAGGAGCAGGGCCGAGAGAGCGATGCTGGAGCGGCGCATATCCGTTTGCCGGTTGAGTCCGGTTCGAAAGAAAAAGTTCAGGGCCGGCCGGCCTCCGCGAGCTTCCGCGGCGGCCGGCCGGGTACGGCTCAGCGGGCGAGCGCGGCGAAGACGCCGGTCTGCACCACGAACGCCACCACGATCGCGAACAGCGCCGCGCCTTCCACGAAGGCGGCAAGGATCAGCGCGCCGGTCTGGATGGTGCCGGCGATCTCGGGCTGGCGGGCCATGCCCTCCATCGCGCGGGAGCCGATGAGGCCGATGCCGATGCCGGCACCGATGACCGCGAGGCCGGCGCCGATGGGGGCGCCGAGAAGGCCGCCGCTGAGCGCGTTGGCGGTGTCGGCCGCCGCTTGCATCATCATCATGAGAATCCCTCCAGGGATCTTGGGGTGTATCGAGTCGGGCTTCCGCTCGCGCGGCCATAAAGACCGGTGGACGCCAGCCGGCATCGCTGCCGCGCGCCCTCCCCGGGGGCCCATGCCCGGGTACTGTACGACGGGGGTGAGCGGTCCCCGCCGGCGGCTTGGTGCGAAGCTGGGAGCAAGCCGCGGACTCCCGTTGTTAGTGCCTAGTGCCTAGTGCCTAGTGCCTAGTGCAGTTACTTGGCACTGGGCACTTGGCACTGCCGTCAATGCGCATGCTGAATCAGCCCGATGAACACGCTCGTCAGCATCGCAAAGATGAACGCCTGCAGGAACGCGACAAAGATCTCCAGGAAGAAGATCCCCGTGGCCATCAGCACCGGCGCGGCGGCCAGGGCGAAGCTCCCGAAGACGAAGATCAGGGAGATCAGCGCCAGCAGCACGATGTGCCCGGCCACCATGTTCGCCATCAGCCGGATGGCCAGCGAGGCCGGCTTGGTCAGCTTCCCAAAGAACTCGATGGGCGCGAGCGCGATCGCCATCGCCCACCCGGCAACCGGGTGCATCCCCTTGGGCCGGAAGAAGATGGTGCCCAGGTAGCCCTTGGGGCCAAGGGCGATCATCCCGCCCACTTCCACCACCAGGAACGCCATCAGAGCCAGCCCGGCCGTCACCGAGATGTTGGCGGTCGCGGTGGAGCCGTAGGGAAGCAGCCCCAGCAGGTTGTTGAACAGGATGAAGAAGAACAGCGTGATGACGAACGGCGCGTACTTGTCGTAGCCGTGGGCGATGTTCGGCTTCACCACCTCGTTGCGGATGAAGAGGACCATCGCTTCCACCATGTTGTAGCGCCGCCCGCCCGGGAGCCCCCGCTCCGCGCCGCCCGCGCGTACGCCGCCGTACAGCAGCACCAGCAGCGTCAGCAGCGCCGCGATCGACAGGAAGACGAGGTGCTTGGTCGGCGTCATGTCGATGCCGCCCACCATCCAGGCGCCCTTGCCGGGAAGGTGCTGCGTCAGGCCGAAAGGAAGCTCGATCTCGCGCGCGTCCAGGATGTGGTGGAGGTAGTCGATCCCCTCTTCCTCGCCGTGCGCGGCTTCGGCGCCGTGGCCGGCCCCGCCCTGCTCGTGGCTCGGGTCCAGCACCTCGGCCGCGCGCCCCTCGGGCGAGGCCGGGTGCACGACGGTGCCCGCGGTTCCGTGCTGCGCCGCGGCCGGGGGCGTTCCATGGTCCTGGGCGTGCGCGGCGGCCGTGGAGGCGCCAGCGAGGGCCAGGAGGAGTGCGATGCGTGCGAACATTCAGCTCTTCTTTGGTGTGCCGGCGGCCAGGGCCACCGGCTCGAGCAGTGTGGTTGCGAACAGTACGGCCGCCAACGAGAACAGCGTGGGAGCGGCCGGAAGGCGGGCGGCCGGCACCAGGACCAGCGCCGACGCCACCACCACGATCAGCCGCCCCAACATCCCCACCCCGTACGCCGCCAGCTGCCTTCCCGGAAAGGCCACGCGGGCCACCAGCAGAAAGAAGATCTGGAAGACGCACGCGATCGCCACCCCCACGGCGACTCCGCCGCGGGCGCCGGGCCCAGCAAGTGCCACGCCGCCCGCGTACACGAGGGCTCCAATCGCCAGCACTGCCACCGGAAGGAGCCAGCGAGACTTCATCTTCCCCCCTTGCGCGGTTCCTTGGGGTCGATGGCCAGCCGCCGGTAGATGTACAGCAGGCTGAGCCCGAACCCGAGGAACACCCCGATCATCAGGAGCCACGGAGAGGTGCCCAGCCGCTCGTCAAGCCACTTCCCCAGGAAGAGGAACGCCAGCAGCACCGCCACGAACTGCACCCCGATCCCCGCCATGTCGGCGGGCGTCGGAGCTCCGGTCTTCCCGGCGTTCGGCGGAGTGCGGCGAGGCTCGTCCACTGTGCTCCAATCCTCTCCAGGGTGGTTCGGCGCGGCCAATATAGGAGCTTGTGAAATTTTTCGCAAGCAGGAATATGGGCGCTTGTGAAATTTTTCGCAAGCTCCTTTTCGTCCGGGCCGGGGCCTTGCTTGACGCCCCGGAACGGGTGCGTCTATCTTGCCCCGCCGGCCCCGCGGAACTCGTTGCGGCGCCGCTCCAAAGCCGCCGTCGCGCCCTCAAGGGAAGCCCGGCACACTCCAGCCGCCGCCGCCCATGCGCCGCATCCTCCCCGCCTTGCTCATCGCGCTCGCCGCGGGCGCCGTGGCGTGCCGCCCGCCCGCCGGTCCGGCCCCCTCCGCCGCGCCGCCGCTGGAGACGAGCCGCTACACGGGCCCGCTGGTCTCCTCGTTCCAGGTGGAGCCGGCGGGGGACAGCGTGCGCTTCTCCCTGCAGCTCACCAATCCGACCACCGCGCCGGTGCGGCTGAGCTTCTCCAGCGGGATGACGCACGACTTCGCGGTGCGCGAGGGCACGCGCGACGTCTGGCGCTGGTCGGCGGACCGCTCCTTCGTGCAGGCGCTCATGTCCGTGTCGCTGGGCGCGGGGGAGACGCGCAGCTACACGGAGGTGTGGCGTCCCGGGGCGGGGCTGCGTGGCCGGCGGCTGACGGCCGTGGCGTGGCTGACTTCGACCAACCATCCGATCCAGCAATCCACCGCGTTCGCCCTGCCGTGAGCCGCTCGCGCATCCCCGCGGCGCGACCGTTGCCGTGACCACTCTGTCCGATGCCGCGCCGTCGATGGCGGACGTGCTCGCCGCGGCGCGCCGGCTGCAGGGGATCGTGCGTCGCACCCCGCTGGAGCGGTGCGACGGGCTCTCGGACGGCGCCGAGGTGTTTCTCAAGCTGGAGGGGATGCAGCGCACCGGCTCCTTCAAGCTGCGCGGCGCCTACAACCGCGTGGCGACGCTCGCGCCGGAGGCGCGGGCCCGCGGGCTGGTGACGGCGTCGGCGGGGAACCACGGGCAGGGGGTGGCGCTGGCCGCGCGGCTGCTGGGTGCCCGCGCCCTCGTCTTCGTCCCCGCCTCCGCGCCGGAGACCAAGCGGCGGCGCATCGCCCGCCTCGGCGCGGCGCTGGTGCTGGTGGAGGGCGGCTACGACGAGGCGCACGCCGCCGCCGAGGCACATGCGGCGGAAACCGGGGCCGCTTTCGTGCACGCGTACAGCGACCCGATGACGGTGGCCGGGCAGGCGACGGTGGCGCTGGAGATCTTGCAGGAGCTGCCCGAGGTGCGCACGCTGGTGGTGCCGGTGGGTGGCGGCGGGCTGGTGAACGGCACGGGGATCGTGGCGCGCGCCCTGGCGCCCGGCGCGCGCGTGGTGGGGGTGCAGACGCACGAGACCGGGGCGATGCACGCCTCACTGGCCGCCGGGTCGCTGTGTTGCCCGCCGCAGGGTGCGACGTTGTGTGAAGGGCTCTCCGGCGAAACGGACGCGCGCAGCCTGGAGGTCGCCCGGCGCGTGGTGGACGAAGTAGTGCTGGTGAGCGAGGACGCCGTGCGCCGCGCCATGCGCTGGCTCTTCGTGGAGGAGGGGGTGGTGGCCGAGGGATCGGCCGCGGTGGCGGTGGCGGCGCTGCTGGAGGGCGCCATCCGCAATCTCGCGGGGCCGGTGGCGGTGATCCTGAGCGGGAGCAACGTGGACGCCGCGCGGATGGCGGAGGTCCTGGGGAGCGATTGATGGCGACGATTTTATCATTCGCGGGTATCCACCCGCGCATCCACCCGAGCGCCTTCGTGGCGCCTACCGCAACGGTGATCGGCAACGTGACGATCGGGGAGGAGGCGAGCATCTGGTTCGGCGCCGTCATCCGCGGCGACGAGCCGGAGCACGAGATCCGCGTGGGGGCGCGCACCAGCATCCAGGACAACTGCGTGGTGCACGTGAGCCGCCAGGGCGCCACCCTCATCGGCGCGGACGTCACGGTGGGCCACGGCGCGATTCTGGAAAGCTGCACGGTGGGCGACGGGGCGCTGATCGGCATGAACGCCGTCGTCCTGCAGCGCGCCCTCGTGGGCGAGGCGGCGCTGATCGCGGCCGGTGCGGTGGTGGGGAGCGGCGCGGAGATCCCGGCGCGCCACCTGGCCGCCGGCGCGCCTGCCACGGTCAAGAAGGAGCTGGAGGGAGAGTCGCTCCGCTGGGTCACCACCAGCGCGGCGCACTACGTGGAGCTGTCGCGGCGGTACATGGCGCAGGGCGGGGACAATGGGAGAGAACTGAATGAGCAATGACTTCGGCGGGCTGGACGCGCCCCAGGAACCCTCGTACGCCGCGGCCGCCGCGCCGCACCCCGCACCTCCGCGCACGCGCGCGGAGGGGATGGAGGAGCTGATCCGCACCCTCTCCCTCCTCCCCGGCCCCACCGGCCAGGAGGACGCCGTGCTGGAGTGGGTGGCGCGTGAGTGGCGCGCGCTCGGCGAGGTGACGCAGTCGGCGGTGGGGAACCTCTTCCTCCACATCCCGGGCCCCGGCCCGCGCGTGCTGCTGGCGGCGCACGCGGACGAGCTGTCGCTGATCGTGCGCTCCATCACCCCGGACGGCTTCCTGCGCGTCCTTCCGGGCGAGCGCGACGTCTTCTCCTTCCCCTACTTCCTGGGCGCGCCGGTGCGGGTGCTGGCCGACGGCGGCGAGCTCCCCGGCGTGGTGGCGACCACCACCGGCCACGCCATGACGCCGGAGCAAAAGGACCGCGTCCGGCTGGGGTGGGACGACCTGTTCGTGGACGTGGGGCTCTCCGCCCGGGAGTGCGGGGAGCGCGGCATCCACATCGGCACGCGGATGGTGTGGGACTCGCCGCCGCGCAAGCTCGGCAGGCTCCTCGTGGGCAAGGCGATGGACGACCGGCTGGGCGTGGCGGTGCTGGTGGAGCTGGCGCGCCGGCTGTCCGTGCAGGCGCCGCGCTTCGACGTGACGCTCGCGCTCACGGTGCAGGAGGAGATCGGGATGGTGGGCGCGTCGTCGCTGGCGCGCGACGGGCGCGCCTTCGACATCGGCTTCGTGATCGACAACGGGCTGGCGGGCGACATCCCCACCACCTCCGGCGAGCACATCCCCGTGCGGCTGGGCGGCGGCCCGACACTGGTGCACCGCGACTCCTCCGTCCACTACTCGCGGCGCCTGATCAACGCCATGCGCGAGGTGGCCGGGCGCAACGGGATCCCCATCCAGGAGATGGTGCTCTTCCACTACTCGTCCGACGGGGCGCACCTGGTGCGGCAGGGGATGGAGGCGCTGCTGGTGGCACCCCCCATCCGCTACTCGCACTCCCCCTTCGAGGCGGTCGACCCCACCGACGTGGAGGCGACGGTGCGCCTGTTCGAGCTCTTTCTGACGGGAGCCGCGCCGGGGTGAACGCGGACGTCATCGTCGTAGGCGGAGGGGTGATCGGGTGCGCCGTCGCCCGCCACGCGGCGCGTGGCGGGCTGCGCGTGGTGGTGGTGGAGCGCGCCACGCCCGGGATGGAGGCCTCGCACGCCGCCGCCGGGATGCTCTCTCCGCTCGCCGAGGCCGACGCGCCGGGGCCCTTTCTCGACCTCCTTCTCCGCGCCCGCGCCATGTACCCCGCCTTCGCCGCCGCCCTCGCGGAGGAGACGGGGATCGACGTCGGCTACGGCGACGCGGGGACGCTGTACCTGGCGCTGCGCGACGAAGACGAGGCGGAGCTGGAGCACCGTTTCGCCTGGCAGTCGGCGGCTGGATTGTCTGTCGAGCGGCTGGATGCGGATACGGTCCGTGCGCTGGAGCCGGCGGTGTCGCCCGCGACGCGCTGGGCCCTCCGCTTTCCCGGCGACCACCAGGCGGACAACCGTGCACTCGGCCGCGCGCTCTGGGGCGCCGCCGCCCGCGCCGGCGTCGACTTCCGCCTTGGCGCCGATGCCGTCGCGCTGCTGCGCGATGAAGATCGTGTCACGGGCGTGATGCTGGCCGGCGGGGAGCGTATCGATGCGGGCGCCGTGGTGCTGGCGGGGGGAAGCTGGGCAGGGCGGATGGAGGGCCTTCCCCGCCCTCTCCCAGTCGAGCCGGTGCATGGCCAGATCCTGGCGCTGGAGTCGATCCCCCCGCTCTTTCGCCACGTGATCGATTCGCCGCGCTGCTACCTGGTGCCGCGCACCGAGGGCCGCGTGCTGGCTGGCGCCACGGTCGAGCACCTGGGCTTCCGCAAGACGGTCACCCCGCGCGGCCTGCTCGGCCTCCTCGCCGGCGCCGTCGAGATCGCCCCGGCCCTGGCCGACGCGGCGGTGGTGGAGACCTGGGCCGGCCTGCGGCCGGGCACCCCCGACGGATTCCCCATCCTGGGTCCGGACCCTGAAGTCGCGGGGCTGCACTACGCGACGGGGCACTTCCGCAACGGCATCCTGCTGGCGCCGCTGACCGGCGAGCTGGTCGGGGAGGGGCTGCTGGGGCGGGTGGATGATGTGGTGGCGGAGTTTGGGGTGGGGCGGTTTGAGTAGGTGCGGGGGCCCTCACCCCCGTCTCGTTACACTCGACTGCCCCCTTATAGCTACTCCGGAGTTATCCATGAGCCGCGAGGAGAGTGCCTGGGGCGTGTTACTCCCCGCAGCGGCTTGTGGATAACTCCGCCGACGGATAATCGTATTGCTGACACGCACCGCTGCGCTACGAATATTGCCCCCGTTCGCGGCAAACGAATAGGGAGAGAAGTACGAGCGCGGCGGTGTGCTTCGGTCCAGGACGAATCCTCTGGATGCTGACCCGCGTGTCGAGGTCTCGCCTATAAG